>CACLGW010000024.1 GCA_902606525.1 uncultured Bacteroidota bacterium
GGAATGATGATATGATTTCTGCCTGTGCTTGTTCAGGTTCAGCTAAATCAGAACGTCCTTGTTTTATAAAAATTGAAGCGCTTTCTTTTCTTTGCTTAACCAAGCGTTGTAAAAGCTTTATTGATTCTTCCTCATTAATTTTATTTCCTGCACCTGTAGAGGTTTTAGCCAGCAATACTGCTGACTTTATTGCGCGTAAAGATTCGAGTTTGATTCTATCTTTCGCCCTCATAGCATTTTTTAATTCCTCAGTAAGGTTATCTAATACTCCCATATCTAATCAACATTATCGTGTAAAAATGAATTATTTGATCTCAACTGAAGGTCATTATTTGAGTCTTTATCAAGTGACAACCTAGACGGGTCATCAGGCAAACTGTCATCAAGATTCAACCCTTTTCGTTTGTACGCTGGTTCCTTTTCGATTTCTTCAATTTTATGATACTGTTGAGAAAATTGATGGTTATATGCTTTCAAATGCTCTTTTCTAGATTCAGATTGTTCAGCTATTGTTTGATCGATTGGCCTTTCAAAGGGACTTGAAGAATTTTCTGCAGTTGATGAAGATAAATCTTGTTCTAGATTCTCTTTAGAATTAACATTAACATCCATCTTCTCTTTCAACTGAAACTCAATTTCCTTATCAACCGCTTCAAAATCTTGCTCAACTACATTATTATCAGCAATAATTTGATTTTCCTCTCTTAAATCTTCATTCTTGTATTTTATTTCATTTACACCTAGGGAAAGCTCAAAATCCATTAAAATTTGACTATCAGATTCAACAACTTCGGGATCAACAACATCTATCTCAAAAATTGGACTAGTTATCTCATTGAAAATAAACTCTTCTTCTTGGAAAAGATCTGTCTTAGAATCTTCAAGACCTATACTTTCTTCATTAAAATCTCCTCCTTTTTTAATTTCATTTACTGAATCAAACATAGGTTCAAATAATTGCCTTTCCGTGATTTCAATATCTTGATTTTTTAATATTTCAGAAGTTTGATTTGAAGCATCAAGAATAGTTTTTGATAATCCATTATTATCATTTATTATCTCCTCTTTTATTTCGGTAGAGGTATGCGTTTCTGTTGCGACTAGGGTTTCATTTTTGCTTAAATCTTCATCATTTTCATGCTCAATATGAATACCGTTAAAAACTTCTTCAACATCAACTTTTATATCAAATAAAATTTCATTGAATGGAATTAATGGTTCTTCATTAACAAAAATTTCTTTATCAGAGGTTTCATCTTGAAGGGTTTCTTTCTTTTCAACACTGCTTAAAAAAGATTTAGAAATAAATTCTTCACTATTTAAATCATGAATAATTTTTTGCTCATCCTCTAGTGTATGTATAATTTTTTTAGCTTCAGTATTCGATATTTCATTTTGTTGTTCATGACCAAATCCAGTTGCTATTATAGTCACCGATACTTCATTTCCTAAACTTTCGTCTTCTCCTACACCCATTATTATATTTGTATGATTCCCTGATTCAACCTGAATGTAATCATTAATTTCACCTATCTCATCAATTGTAATCTCATCAGAGCCAGACACAATTAATAGAAGTACGTTTTTACAACCTGTTATTTTATTATCATTAAGAAGGGGTGAATCTAAAGCTTTTATAATTGCCTCTTGAGCTCGATTACTTCCAGAAGAAGAAGCAGAACCCATAATTGCAGTTCCAGAATTAGTAAGCACAGTTTTTGCATCTTTTAAATCGATATTCTGAGTGAAATGATGCGTAATAACTTCAGCAATTCCTCGAGCAGCAGTAGCTAACACTTCATCCGCTTTTGCAAATCCTGCTTTAAAACCTAAGTTTCCGTATACTTCTCTAAGTTTATTATTATTAATTACTATAAGAGCATCGACCGTTTCTTTTATATGCTCTAAACCTTTTTGGGCTTGCTCTAAACGTAAGCGACCCTCAAATTGAAATGGCATGGTTACTATACCTACAGTTAAAATATCCAAAGACTTTGCCATTTGTGCTATAACAGGTGCAGCTCCAGTTCCTGTTCCTCCTCCCATTCCAGCAGTAATGAAAATCATCTTTGTTTGAGTTGCTAAGATGTTATGAATCTCTTCTTTACTTTCTTGGGCAGCTCTAGCACCGACTTCTGGATTAGCTCCAGCACCAAGACCTTCAGTCAGACTTGCACCTAGCTGAATTTTTGTTGGAACACCGCTCTCAGAGAGAGCTTGAGCATCCGTATTTGTAATAATAAAATCTACACCTTTGATTCCTTGATGGAACATGTAGTTAATCGCATTACTCCCACCGCCACCAACACCAATTACTTTTATTACATTACTTCGGTGTTTTGGTAAGTCAAAATTAATTCCCTTTGTCTCTTCCTGATCCATCTTATTCTTTTTAAGCGTTATCTAAAAATTCTTTTAATTTCTCTCCAAAACGATCTAAAATCGATTTGCGCTTTTGATTTACATCTTCTGGGGGTGGATTCCCATTCTCTAAAACTTCCATATCTGCATCATCATTTTCATTTGCTGATATTGATGTTCCTTCAAGATCACTCATCAATAAACCAACTGAGGTAGCGAATAGTGGACTAGAAACAGCTTCTATAGTATCTCCCGCAAGATGTTCACTTGGATAACCTACCCTAGTATCCATACCTGTAATATATTCAACTAATTGCTTTAAGTGTTTTAGCTGACTTCCGCCACCTGTTAAAACAATTCCTGCAATAAGTTTTTTCTTTTGATCTTTATGCCCATAATTTTTAATTTCTAAAAATACCTGCTCAATAATCTCTACCACCCTAGCGTTAATAATTTTAGAAAGTGTTTTCAAAGAAATTTCTTTTGGATCTCTACCCTGTAGCCCAGGAATCGAAACAATTTCGGTATCACGATTTTCTCCTGGCCAAGCAGATCCAAATTTTATTTTTAATAATTCTGCCTGCTTCTCGATTATTGAGCATCCCTCTTTAATATCTTCAGTAATTACATTACCACCAAATGGAATAACAGCAGTGTGACGAATAATACCGTCCTTAAAAATTGCTAAGTCAGTAGTTCCTCCTCCTATGTCAATTAAAGCTACACCAGCTTCTTTTTCCTCAAAACTCAAAACTGCCTCAGATGATGCTAAAGGCTCTAAAGTAATATTAGACATATTAAGCCCGGCACTTTTAATACAACGCCCTATATTTTTTATAGAAGAAACCTGCCCAACAACAACGTGAAAGTTTGCTTCCAAACGACCACCGTGCATACCAATTGGCTCCTTAATCTCTCCCTGTCCATCTACTTTGTATTCTTGAGGCAGAACATGAATGATCTCCTCTCCAGGCAGCATAACTAATTTATATACCTGTTGAATTAACTTTTGAATATCCTCTTCATCAATAACTGCCTCTGGATTCTCTCGAGTTATATAATCACTATGCTGAATACTTCTAATATGCTGACCAGCAATCCCTACAGAAACATCTGTAATTTGATGTTCAGAGTTCGATCTAGCGTCGCTAACAGCTTGTTGAATTGATTGAATTGTCTGTGTAATATTATTTACTACTCCACGATGAACACCTAGGCTTTTTGACTTTCCAACTCCTAAAATTTCAACTTTATCAAATTCATTTTTTTTACCTACCAAAGCTACAATTTTAGTAGTTCCAATATCGAGTCCAACAGAAGTTTTTTGATCTTTCATAATATTTAAGGTATTAAAGCTACTACCTGATTATTGTAGCTTAAATTAATTTCTTGATATAGATTTAAACTATCTTGAGTTTTTTGAAAAGCACAGAAAATTTTTAATTTTTTAATTTTCTTGTTTAAATTATTTGGAGTACCAAATTTTACATCAAAATCAAATGATTTTAATTTTAATTGAAATTGATTTTTTTCTAAAAGTATATATTCTAATTCATTAGATAAAAATTTATCTGATGTCATATTTTTAATAATAGAAGCTGTAGTTTCAAAAGAAATAGTAGGTGATATTGTCTTGAATTTAGGATATTTTAGTGAATCTATAAACTCAAAGTCAAATAATGCTCCGTTTGCATCAGAATAAAGAACAGGTTCAGAATCAAATATAAATAATGGTATTCTTTCTGTAATGTGAAAAGTTAAACGTCCGTCAGGAAGCACAAAAATTTCGATGTTTTCAACCTCTGGAATATTGTTCATTTTGGTTTCAAGCATATTCAAATCTAAACTATCTTTTCTCAGAGTATACTTGTCAGTAAAGTTTTGTGTTAACAATTTATTAACCAAAGAGTCATTAAAAAAAAGTGGTGGATTTGTAAAAGTTATTTCAATTTCAAGATTATTTTTTTTATAATATCTATAGTTGGAAAAACAAAAAGCCCCAATAAAAATTAGATTGCTAAAAATTAGGAATAATATGGACTTATTGAATTTCATATATTTATAAATTTAGATTTTAATTGTTGTATTTCGAATCCAATATCTCCCGCTCCTAAAAGTGCAAAAATATTTGCCTCACTTGTTTTAAATATCTTTTGTATCTCGTTTTTTTGAATATATCTTTTTCTTTTATGGGAAATTCCGTCTAGTAAACTTTTTCCGTTTATACCTTTAATTGGCTTTTCTCTGGCTGGATAAATATCCATGAGGATAACCTCGTCGAACTTACTTAATACAGTTATGAAATCTTTCAATAAGTCTCGTGTTCTTGAAAATAAATGTGGCTGAAAAACAACACAGTTTTTTTGTTTTGGATAGAAGGATTTTATGGTATTAAAAACACTTTCAATTTCAACTGGATGGTGAGCATAGTCATCAATAATAATTTTATCATCCCATTTATATACATTCATTCTTCTGTAAACTCCGGGAAAATTTTTTAATGTAGGAACTACCTTCTCAATATTTAATCCAAATTGATCTGCTACCGCTATTGCTCCTACTGAATTTGACAAATTATGAGTTCCAATTAAATTTAAATAAATATTTTTGAATTTTCCATTTGGTGTAGTCAAATCAAAATGATAGCCTTTTTCACTTATTTTTATATTGTAGGCTCTATAATCAGCTTCAACTTCAATTCCATATGTGTAACCTGAAATAGGTAGACCGTAAGCAACAATTAAATCTTGGTCAACTTGTTCAGAAAATTGAATAAAAGCATTAATAAAGGCTGTCTTAGTTTTGTATATATCAAGATGATCTGGGTCCAAAGATGTAATACAGGCTAAAGTTGGATGTAAATGTAAAAAGGAGCGATCATATTCATCTGCTTCAACAATAAAGACCTCTGAACCATTTTTAAATAAATTTGAGGAAGTGTTATTAAAAAAACCGCCCATTAATGAGGTAAAAGATTGGTTAGATTTATCAAAAATATGTGTTAAAATAGAAGTGGTAGTAGTCTTTCCATGGGTTCCTGCAATAGCCAGTGTTTTTTTACCATTACAAATGCTTGCTAGGAATTTGGCTCGTTTTGTCACCCTATTTCCCTGCTTTTTATAAAAAGCTAATTGTGGATGAGATTCAGGAATAGCAGCTGAGTAAATAACTTCAACTTTATTAGATAATAGAAAATGTTGTAAAGCGCTTATAGAACTATCAAATCTGATTTCAATTCCGTTTTGTATTAATTTATTAGTTATTTCGGATGGTGTCTTATCATAACCATATACCTGATGTCCTTCTTCTAGGCACAAGCTAGCCAAAGCGGACATACCTACTCCTCCGATGCCTATGAAATAATAAATATTTTTGTGATTAGTTCTCATGCAATTCTATAATTTCTTCAATAATCCTTTGAGCTGCATCTTTCCTTGACAAACGTTTTATATTTTTCCCCAAGTCTTTTTGAATAGATTTATCATTTACTAAAAATGAAAAATGCTTTTCAAACTTATTTTCTAGATCTTTTTCCTCCAACATCAAGGCTGCTTTTTCTCTAACTAAAGCCATAGCATTGTAATACTGATGATTTGCTGTTACATTAGGAGAAGGAATTAATAAAACTGGTTTCCCTAAACAACTAAGCTCCGATATACTACCTGCACCTGCTCGAGAAATTATAAAGTCAGCAGCCGAATAAAGTTGATCCATTTTATTTATAAAAGGACGAATAATTACTGTTTTAGAAGCAGTCTTTTTATAATCATCATAATATAGTGATCCACATTGCCATACTACCTGAAGTCCTAATTTATTAAGGAAATTCAGTTTAGACTTAATCAATTTATTTATTCTGCATGAACCAAGACTTCCACCAATAACTACAAGAGTTTTTCTTTTTGGGTCTAAACCAAAATTATGTTTTGCCCTGTCACTAGATATTGTGTTAGTCAAAATTGATCGGACTGGATTTCCTGTCAAAATTATTTTATGTTTAGGAAAGAAATTTTCCATACCATTGTAAGCAACACAAATTCGATATGCGTTTTTACTTAAAAAACGATTTGTAATTCCAGGATAAGAATTTTGTTCCTGGATAATTGTTGGTAAACCTAGCCATTGGGCAACCCTCAATAATGGACCACTAGCAAAACCACCTGTTCCTATAATAATATTTGGTTTAAATTTTTTTAAGATTATATATGAATGAAAAATACTAACAGCTAACTTGAATGGAAACAAGAGGTTCTGAAAAGATAAAGAACGCTGAAAACCACTAATCCAAAGGCCCACAATATTAAAGCCAGCTTTAGGGACTTTTTCCATTTCTAATTTTCCTTTTGCACCAACAAATAATATATTTGATTTCTTATTCAATTGTTTTAATTCCATTGCAATTGCAAGAGCTGGATAAATATGTCCGCCAGTACCCCCTCCTGATATTATCAATTTAATTGGTTTCACTTAGGATAATTAAAGGGTTATTTTGATTTTCATCTTCATTTTCAATTTTTTTATTTGCACTTACACTTAAAATAATTCCCATCGAAATACATGTCATCCATGCAGAAGTTCCTCCACTACTGATCATAGGTAGATTTTGTCCGGTTACAGGAAGTACTTGTAATGCAACACCTATATTTGTGAAAGCTTGCAAAATTATTGGTATTCCTAAGCCTATGACCGTAAGCTTTCCAAAAACATTTCTCGTTTTATATGAAACTACCACTAATCTGTAAAGAAGCAGGAGGTAAAGAAATATCAAGCCTATGCCTCCTATTAATCCAAATTCCTCGACTATTATTGCATAAATAAAATCTGAAGAACTCTGGGGCAAAAAATTTTTCATTCTACTTTTTCCAGCTCCTAATCCAAAAACATTGCCCGTTACAATTGCTGTTTTTGCTCTTGCGACTTGATAATTTCCGTCAGAGCTTTTTTCATTTCTAAAATTCTCAATTCTATTAGTCCATGTATCTATCCGATTTGGAAATGCTCCAGGAAAAGCTTTGATTAATGAAAAAAATAAAAATACAGTTGCAATAGCTGCTAAAATAATTGTTATCAAATAGCGCATCGGATAACCAGCCAAAAAAGATAAGACTAATACCATAATAAATAAAAGAGCTGAAGTTGATAAATTTGAGGGTAAAATAAGTAGTATAATTGTAAATACCGGAAACCAAAAACGCAATAGTGAACTTTTAAATATCGGAATTTTAACACTTAGATTTGAGAGATAAGTTGCTGAGTAAATCATTAAAACAACTGATGCCAAGGTTGATGTTTGAAAACTTATTCCAATAATAGGAATTTGTATCCATCGACTCGCATTTGCTCCTTGAATTACTGTTCCTTGAGTTGAAGTGTAAATTAATAAAACGATCACGACAGGAAGCATTAAAATCGATACACCTTTAAAATAGTGGAAGGGAATTCGATGTACAGATATCATCAAAATAAAACCAATAGCCAATATGATAAAATGCTTTATGAGATATCCCCACGAAGTTCCTTTTCCTACTACATAAACTAGATTAGTACTAGCGCTGTAGACAGGTAAAAATGAAAAAATAGCCAGTAATGCTAAAATTCCCCATAGTACTTTGTCTCCTTTTAATACTTGAAACATCATTTACAAATTTCTAACTGCATTTTTAAATTGATTACCTCGATCTTCGTAATTTTTAAATAAATCAAAACTTGCGCATGCAGGAGACAATAATACGGTATCCTTAGCGGCAGCAACTTTATGTGCAATTTTGACAGCTTCGCTCATTGAATCTGTTTCAATAAAAATATCAGATACATTTTCGAATGTGTCCCTTAAATTTTCATTATCTAAACCTAGACATATTATTGCTTTGGCTTTTTTACGTATCATTGGAAGTAACTCATCGTAATTATTTCCCTTATCTACTCCCCCAACAATCCAAATTAAGGGAGTTTCAATACTTTCTATTGCAAAAAAGGTAGCATTAATATTGGTTGCTTTAGAGTCATTGATATACTGAACATGCTGAATTGTAAGTACTTTTTCCATTCGATGTGGAGCTCCCTTGAAATCAGATAAACTCTCGCGAATAGATTCCTTACTGATCTCTAGTAGATTTGCTATAGTAGATGCTGCCATGGCATTTAATAGGTTATGTCTTCCAGATAATTGAAATTGTGTGGAATTAATCATCATTTTCTTTTTTTTTTGCTTTATAATTATTCTATCTCTTTCTAAATAAACTCCATCCATACCGATATTTACAGCTAATGGAATTTTTTTTGGTTTCACATTTTTATGTTTTATAACATTCATTATAACAGGATCGTCGGTATTAAAAAGAAAAAAATCTCTCTCAGATTGATTTTTTAAGATTTTAAATTTTGACTTAATGTAGTCTTCAAAATTAAAGTTATAACGATCTAAATGATCAGGTGTTATATTAGTAATAACTGAAATATGGGGAGCAAAATCAACTATATCGTCAAGCTGGAAACTACTTATTTCTAATACATAATAATCAAAATCTGTTTTTGCAACCTGAAGAGCAAAACTATTACCAATATTACCTGCTATCCCAACATTATATCCAGCATCCTTTAAAATTTTATATGTAAGCATTGTTGTGGTTGTTTTACCATTAGTACCAGTTATTCCAATTAATTTTGCGTGCGTATGTCTAGCAGCTAACTCTATTTCAGAAATAATTTCTTTTCCTTGCCTACGTAGAATTTTTATTAACTCGCTATCTGATTGAATTCCAGGACTTTTAACTACAATATCTGCCGATATAATTTCCTCTAATGAATGCTTTCCAGATTCCCATTTAATTGCTCCCTTATTAAATAGAGTCTGTAAATTTTGGTTAATCAAATTTTTATCTGAGACGAATACGTCATAGCCCATCTTCTTTCCCAAAATAGCGGCTCCTTTACCACTCTCTCCTGCTCCTAAAATTGCTAATTTTTTGTTCATTATCTAAGTTTAAGTGTTACAATTGTCAGTGCTGCTAAAATGATACCTATAATCCAAAATCTAGCAACAATCTTACTTTCGTGAAAGCCAAGTTTTTGAAAGTGATGATGTAAAGGAGCCATTTTAAAAACACGGATGCCAGTCCCAATTCTGTTTCTAGAATATTTGAAATAACTAACTTGAATAATTACAGATAATGTTTCTATAAAAAAGACTCCACAAAGCAATGGTATTAATAATTCTTTTCTTACGATTACAGCTATTACTGAAATTACAGCTCCAATAGTTAAGCTACCTGTGTCACCCATAAAAATTTCAGCTGGGTATGTATTATACCATAAAAATCCAATTAAAGCACCTAAAAAAGCAAAAATAAATACAACAATCTCTCCTACATTCGGTATGTACATTATGTTTAAATAAGAAGCAAAATTTATATTACCCGAAACAAAAGAAAAAACTGCTAGAGCAAATACAATAATAGCTGAAATCCCAGCTGCCAGACCATCTATCCCGTCAGTTAAATTTGCTCCATTTGAAACTGCAGTAATGATAAAAATAATAATTGGTATAAAAATTAACCATGTGAACTTGGATTCAAAACCCATCCAACTGATAATTTTATGGTAATCGAATTCATTGTTTTTAAATAGTGGTATTGTAGTCAAAGTTGCTTTTATATCACCAGCGTTTTGAGATATATCTGTTGTGTTTTCTATCTTATTCCCTGATTTGATAAGTTCTACTCGAACTTTAACCTCAGGATGAAAAAAGAGAACGCTTCCAACAAAGGCTCCTAACAAAACCTGGCCTATAACCTTAAACTTGCCTTGCAAACCATCTTTATTTTTCTTAAAAATTTTTATATAATCATCAAATAATCCAATTAATCCCATCCAAACCATAGTTACAATTAGAAGAATAATGTAGATATTACTTAATCGAGCCAAAAGAAAGACAGGTACTAGGGTACTAAAAATTATAATCAAGCCCCCCATGGTTGGTGTTCCTTCTTTTTCTTTTTGACCATATAAACCTAAGTCTCGAACACTTTCTCCAATTTGTTGACTTCTTAGGTAGGAGATAATTTGTTTTCCAAAGACCAAAGAAAAACCCATAGATAATATAACAGCCAATGAGGCCCTAAACGAAGTATACTGAAAGACACTCGCACCAGGTAATTGATAGTGTTGTTCTAAGAATTCAAAAAGATTATAAAGCATGTTTAATCTGAGTTTAAAAATATTTCTTTAGCAATTTTTAAATCGTTAAAAGGATAATATTTCCCTTTAATCTCTTGATAGGACTCATGCCCTTTTCCAGCAATTAAAACGATATCTCCGTCCTTGGCTAATTGAGCAGCCATTGCAATAGCGTCTTCTCTAGGAGTTACCTTTAAAATTTTTTTGAAATGTTCTTGAGGTACACCGTCAATCATCTGTGCAATTATCTCCTCTGGATCTTCATCACGTGGATTATCAGACGTGAAAATAACTTTATCACTAAACTCCGTAGCCTTCAAACCCATTATAGGACGTTTTTCTATATCTCGATTTCCACCGCATCCTAAAAGTGTAATGAGAGTTTCATTTCGTGTTCTAACTGAATTAATAGTTTCTAAAATATTTTCTAAAGCATCTGGCGAATGTGCAAAGTCAATAATTATGGTAGTACCATTTACTGTTTGAAACGTTTCAAAGCGCCCTTTGACACTTTTAAGACTACTAATTTGCTTTAAAATATTTAATTGAGAAATTTCAAAAAGATCTGCAACTGCGAATACAGCTAAAAGGTTTTGAATATTAAAATTACCAACCAAACTAGTCCACACTTCATGGCTTTTTATTTTTAAAAGCATTCCTGAAAATTGACACTCTAATAGCTTAGCCTTATAGTCAGCATGATGTTTGACTGAATATGTGTATTTTTTTGCTTTAGTATTTTGAAGCATAAATGCTCCATTTTTATCATCTAAATTAGTCAAGGCAAATGCACTTTTAGGTAAATTGTCAAAAAACTCTTTTTTTGTATTCCTGTATTTTTTAAAACTTCCATGATAGTCTAAATGATCGTGACTAAGATTGCTAAATACACCTGCTTTAAAAACTAATCCTTCAATACGAAGCTGAGCAATGCCGTGAGAGGAAACCTCCATAAAACAATGTGTAATCCCTGTTCCTATCATATCACTTAAATGCTTGTTTATTAATAAAGCATCTGGAGTTGTATGCATATTATCATAAATTTCATCTCCATACTCAACTTTTATTGTGGAAATTAATCCAGACTTATACCCTTCATTAATAAAAAGTTCGTGTAATAAGCTTACAATTGATGTCTTTCCGTTAGTTCCTGTTACCCCAACTAAAGTTAATTTTTCTGAAGGGTTGTCATAAAAGTTTGAAGCTATTACACCTAAAGCTTTTGCTGAATTTTTAACCAAAACATAAACTATACTATCTTCACATTTTTTAGGAATTACTTCACAAATAATAGCTATAGAACCCTTACATATAGCTTGAGAAATAAAGTCATGGCCATTTACATTCATTCCTTTCAGAGCTATGAACAAGCCTTTTTCTTCTATTTTTCTACTATCAAAACTCAATGAATCAATTTCTAAATTAGGGTTTCCAAAAATCCCTTCAATAGCAACCTTATATAATAATTCTTTTAATGTTTTCATGATAATTCCAAAATGATTTTTTCTTGATTTTGGACATGAGTACCTGCCTTTAGGGATTGATATTTTACTATGCCTGTTCCAATTATTTTGACTTTTAATCCACATTTCTTAAGCTTATTTAAAGCTTCTAATTCTGATAGACCTGAAACATTTGGAATTATATTTAATGTTGATTCACTAAGTATTGCTATATCTTTATTACTAACCTTTACTTCGTAAGGAATATCATTGAATATTTTTTTTGCAATGGTTTTAAAAACAGGAGCGGCCACGGTAGCTCCATAATATCCCTTCATTTTATTTGGTTTGTGTATTACTACAATACATGAATATTTTGGATCTTCAGCTGGAAAGTAACCCACAAAACTCGAAATATATTTAATATTGTCTGTTGTATAATCAATTTGACCAGTACCAGTTTTACCTGCCATTGAAAGTAAAGTATCTTTAATACGATATGCGGTTCCCCATTTTTTATCAACTACGTTAAACATCATTTTCTTGACCTTAGTTAAAGTTTCCTTTGAACAAATTGATGAACTTAAAACAGTTTTAGAAAATATTTGGGTAGGATCATTTCCAAAATTGCTTATTTTATTTAAAAATCTAGGCTTAACCATCTCACCATCATTTGCAATAGCATTGTAAAAGGTTAAAATTTGAAGTGGAGTCAGACTTACCCCATATCCATATGCCATCCAAGGTAAATCCAAACCATCCCAATCTAAATCAGTTGGGTAGGGAATTTTTGGTATGCCCTCACCGTGTATAGGAACTCCTAAAGGCTTATTGAGTCTCATATTGTAAAGGCGGTCTACAAATTTTTTAGGATTATTTTTATAGTGATCGTATATGATTTTAACAAGACCCACATTAGATGAAACCTCAAAAGCTTTAGCAGCGGTTATATGCCCATATCCTCCCTTTTTAGAGTCTTTAACTTTGTACTTTCCAAAAAAAAGTATCTCACCATTTCCAGTGTCTACTATTGAGTCTTCGTCAATAACCTTATCCTCTAAAGCAGCTATCATTCCCATTAACTTAAAGGTTGAGCCTGGCTCATAAGTTTCTCCAACTGCATAATTTAGTTTCTCAAAATATTTGCCTTGTTTTGTGCGTCCCAAATTAGCGATTGCTTTTATTGCTCCAGTTTCAACCTCCATTAAGACAACGGTTCCGTGGTGAGCTTCGAATTTTTCAAGCTGAGAAAGCAAAACATTATGAGTTATATCTTGCATGTTTACATCTATTGTGGTAAACAAATCAAATCCTTCAGTTGGTTCTTTTTCATTTGAATCACTTATTGGTTTCCATTGTCCATTTGCAATTTTTTGTTTTAATCGTAAACCTGAATCACCTCTTAAATATTCAGAAAATGCACCTTCAAGACCAACTCTAAAATAGGTCCCATCTAATCCTTTTTTCTCATAACCAATTGTTCTCTCAGCAACTTTCCCTAAGGGACGTTCTCGTTTAATTTCTTGTTCAACGACTAAGCCACCTCGATAGGCGCTTTGTTTAAAAATTGGAAAGTTTTTGTAGCGTTTATATTCAGAATAAGAAAGATTCTTGTCTATAAGCCAATATCTGTTTTTTTGTAGACGAGCATCTTCGATACTTTTCAGGATTTTAGCTGGTGATTCTCTTCTAAGATTTGCAATTGAATCTGCAAGAGCTTTTTTATTTTTTTCAAATAAAAAGATTGAAGGTGTAATTGCATCCCAATGTAATTCATATCTATAGATGGACGTTGCTAGTATATTTCCATCTGCAGCATATATATTTCCTCTACTTGGCTCTAAAACAACATTTTTAACTAAAGCTTCAGGAGCTAACCCTAATCCTAGATCATTTTCATAAAATTGAATGTAAATGAGTTTACCAATTAAAACTAATGCAAAGGAGAACAATCCAAATGTAAGTAGGTAAATCCGATGCATTAATTTTCTTGATTGACTAGATTCTTTATTCATTAGATAAGGTTATTTTAATTGGAGGGTATGATGCGGGACCAATTCCTTTTTCCGCTAAAGCTTTTGTAACAGTTGATTCTTTTTTTAAAATCAAAAGCTTTTTTTTGGCTTCAATGAAATCACTTTTAAGGACTTTTATATCAGTATTTAGTGAAGCTATTTTAAAGATTTTCCTGTCAGCACTATGCCCGCTAGATATCATAATTAATGCTAATAGAGAAAGAAAAAGTATCATTCGCCAGTTTTTAAATGCGTTCTCTTTCACTAAAAATTCAATATTTAAAATTGATCTTAAATTATTCATCTCTTCTCTGCAATTCTAAGTTTCGCACTACGAGATCTAGAATTTGTCTCGATCTCATCTTTGGATGGGGTCATTAACTTCCCTACTTTATTTAAAGGGGCTATTAGATTTCCATAAAAATCTTTTTCCTGTTTACCTTCAAAATTTCCACTTTGAAAAAATCTTTTAACAATCCTGTCTTCAATTGAATGGTATGAAATACAAACAAGCCTTCCTCCAGGATTTAAAATATTTGCAGCCTGCTCTAAAAACATCTTTAAAACTCTTAACTCGTCATTTACCTCAATTCGAATTGCTTGGAAAAGTTTTGCTAAAAATTTATTTCCAAACCTCTTGGGAACCAGAGGTTCAACCAAGTTAATTAAATCTTGTGTTGTTTGAATAACCCTCTTGACACGCATATTAACAACTAGTTTTGCAAGTTTTCTTGAATTTCTCAACTCACCATAAGTGAAAAAAAGTTGACTCAATGAATCTTCAGAATAGTTATTTAAAACCTCGTGAGCATCTAAACTTTGTGATTGATTCATCCGCATATCTAATCTACCATTATTACGAATTGAAAATCCTCGTGAACCATTATCAAACTGATATGAAGAAACGCCTAAGTCAGCTAAAATACCATCTACCGATTTTACATTATTATATTTTAAATACTGTATAAGATGACTGAAGTTGGCAGTAATAAATTCAAAACGTGGGTCATCTATTAAATTTTTAAGCGCTTCAGCGTCTTGATCGAAGCCAAACAAACGACCCTCACTACTTAACAAATCAATGATCCCTTTGGAATGACCTCCACCTCCATAAGTAACATCAACATAAATTCCTTTAGGTTGAATTTTAAGCCCATGGATTGCCTCCTTGAATAAAACCGGATTATGATATTTTATCATCATTTTTTTCACCCATCACTTCTTCAGCTAAGGCACCAAAATCAAGGGTTGCCTCATCTATCGCTTTTTCATAGAGCGACTTGTCCCAGATTTCAAGAATATTGACCGCAGAAGAAACTACCACCTCTTTCTTAATCTGTGCGTGCTTTACCAAGTTTTTTGGAATTAAAAGACGGCCAGAAGCATCCACCTCTACCATCTTTACTCCAGCGGTAAAACGTCGTATAAAATCATTATTTTTTTTATTAAATCGATTTAATTCATTTACTTTTTCCATAAGGAAAGCCCATTCTTTTGTGGGATAAAGTTCCAAACATGGATTGAAAACTGATCTTTTTAAAACAAAACCATTAGCCATAAAATTTGATAATTGTTTCTTAATAGCAACAGGCAACATTATTCGGCCTTTAGTGTCTGCTTTACATTCGTAAGTTCCAATTAAATATTTCACAAATTTGATCAGATTTATATCAAATATAATTTATATTTACCACTTTTTACCACAAATTACCACATTGTTAATAAGTTTTGCACCCTACAAATAAAAAACAGATGATAAATTGTAATTGTCTATATTTGATTATAAATCTTTGTAGGACACTGACAAAATGAATAAAATCATCCAAGAAGAAGAATTTCGATACATAGAGTCAGGAAAAGGTCAGCCTTTAATAATTCTTCATGGACTAATGGGTGGATTAAGTAACTTTAAGGGTGTTATAGGTTATTTTCCAAAACTGGGTTACCAAATTATAATCCCTGAGCTACCTGTGTATAATCTACCCCTCATAAATACTTCAGTTAAATCTTTATCAGAATTTCTTTATAAATTTGTGACTTTCAGAAAATTGAAAAACTTCATTTTATTAGGAAATTCCCTTGGTGGTCACATTGGTTTACTTTTTGCTAAAAATTATCCTAAATATGTTAAAGGTTTAGTGCTTACTGGCAGCTCTGGTTTATATGAAAACAATATGGGAGATGGCTATCCTAAAAGGGGAAATTATGACTATATTAAGAAGAAAAGCGAAGCTGTTTTCTATAATTCTAACACTGCTACAAAAGAAATTGTTGACGAAGTTTTTGAAACAGTTAATGATCGAAATAAGTTAGTTCGAACTTTGGCCTTAGCTAAAAGCGCAATTAGACACAATATGGCAAATGATTTACCATGTATGAAGACCCCAACTGCTATCATTTGGGGAAAACAAGATACCGTAACTCCTCCTAATGTTGCAGAGGAGTTTAATAGCTTACTCCCAGATTCAAATTTATATTGGATTGATAAATGTGGACATGCACCAATGATGGAACACCCAAATAAATTTAACACAATTCTCAAGGGTTGGCTTGAAACTAGAAAGCTTTAGAAAATATGCATATCAAATCTGCTAGATTTGTTATTAGTAATACTGAAGTGGCAAAATGTCCTAACAATTCTTTACCTGAGTATGCATTTATCGGAAGATCAAATGTGGGTAAATCTTCTTTAATCAATTCAATTTGTAATAAAAAAAACTTAGCTAAGACTTCCTCAAAACCTGGAAAAACACAATTAATTAATCATTTTTTAATAAATGAAAATTGGTATTTAGTTGATTTGCCTGGCTATGGTTATGCTAGAGTTTCCAAAACCAGAAAAAAAATATTTCAGGCATTTATAATCGATTATTTGAAAAAACGTTCTCAACTAGTTAATACATTTTTACTTATTGACATTCGGCATGAGCCACAAGATATAGACCTAAGGTTTATGGAATGGCTTGTAGAAAATCTTATTCCATTTTCTATAGTTTTCACCAAATCAGATAAGTTAAAACCGAGAAAAATAGCAAATAATATTAATCTTTACACGGATCAAATGATCTCTTCTAACTGGGCAGAACTTCCTCCAATATTCAAAACATCATCAAATCATCACACTGGAGTTAATGAAATTTTAGAATACATAAATAAACTTAACAGAGTTATTTTAGAAAATAATTAAGATTGAATTAAGGTTTTTTTAAATCGAGTTTTTCTGCAAAATAATTACAAAAATCTTTCATTGTTTCTGTCATTTTTTGATCTTGAGTGGCTCGATAAAAGGTTTCCGTTAATGATATTAAAGTTTGATGAAAAAATAGCTGCATTTGATCTACGGGCATATCTTTTACCCATAAATCCATTTTCAATGTTTCTTGATTTTCCGAATCCCAAAATGAAAGTAAAATGGCTTTCGTATTTTTTTCTGAAACTCCACCATCTAATGCTGTCCATTTCATTTCTTCAGGAATATTATTTTCGTCTAAATTAACCTCTATCGAAATTTGAGTTTTCTTTTTAATAGCCATTAGCGTTTTGGTTTATATTTTGATTGATTAAAAATTTGTTGAAATGGTACTTTTATTAATTCTTGTGGAGAAACATTAGGATTATGTTTGTGAAAACTTCGGACAATTTGCCAACCGATCCAGCATCCTATTCTCCCTGGAGATTCATTGTCTAGTTGAAGATAAAATTTTGAAAACGGAGCAGGTTCAATAAAACGCTCTGTCCATTGTGAATCTGTTTGATAGAGCAACTGTTTTTCAATAAAAAATTGCCAGATATAGATTTCATTATTTTTCACCCAATCTAGTTCCTCATTAGAATAAGCTATTTTAATGGCATCTTTTTCATTTGGTATAATCATGTCTTTTAGAAAAAGTTTTTTTCCCTCATAAACCATTTGGGCCAGAAAAGTTCTATCTTCTGGTGGTCGAATAACAAAATCACTAAATTTTTCTGCTATTTGAGATATAATATATTTTTTATCTAGCTCCTTACGAATATAATTTGGTATCCCTTCATAAAGAGGGTGTTCCGAACCAAGAAAAGTATCAAGTGAAATTAAGAGTAAAC
>CACLGW010000025.1 GCA_902606525.1 uncultured Bacteroidota bacterium
TTATTTGTTTCAAAATAAAACTTCAAACAAATTTGAGCAATACTTAACAATAATCCTTGGTGAGATTATCTTGAAAGAAAAAAAATATGTGTCTTTAAGACGCCATAATCTTTTTGAAAATATTCTCAGCGCAATTAAAATTAGACCAATAGAATCTTATCTAGAAGTAGTTGAGGTCATTAAAATATTGCTTTCTGAAGAATCAACCTCTTTTGATGATGATACGATAAAAGGAATAACATTAAAAGCACTACATCCATCATTAGAAAAAACAAAACCTAAAGAACTTTTTATTTCAATGCTAAAAACCTTAGATAAAAATATTACACTTCCCGAATCAATTCAATTAGATTCACTTAGTGATAAAAAAATATTAATGGTCTTTGATCAATTAAGGAAAATGAGAAAATCTTATAGAAAACTTCCTAATTTAGATTCAAGCTATTTCGATTTTATTCTTAATCTCGATAATGAAATGAATAGACTTGATGTATCAACAATTAGAAAAACTAATTTTATAAGTTTAAAGGAGATACTAATTAATACAAAATCTCTAATCCGCTTTCTGGTTTCTTACAAGACAAGAGATGAAGTTTTAAATAATTTTTCAAAAATTACACTCAAGGTTTCTAAAAATAAAAGGTTTATAGCGTTATTAAAATCAGACTTTCAATCTTGGTTTGAAATAGAAAAAAAATTAATTGATATCCAAGATAAAAAACACTTTTCTGAATTAGATACAATTCAATTTGAATCTGTTTTAAGATATTTTTTAATTAAATCTTTAGCAAGTGAAATCTCATCCAAGAATATATTAATTGGAGAATTCACCTTCAATTTTTTAAATTTTATTCAATCAAGTTCAAGTATATATCTGAATAAACTAAAAGAAACTTTAGTTGATGGTTCTATTAATTCTCAAATTGAAGAAGTTAGCATTGGTTTCGGTACATTTATAGATAACGCTTTTATTGATAGCCTTCCTCAAAAAACTAAAACAGATTTATTTTATAAAAACATTTATTATTCCTATTTAGAAACTAATGTAATGCCTGAATGGTCTGATCAGGTATCAATAGATGATTTTGAAATAGTCAATTTTATAAAAATTCTAGTCGATAAAAAAGAAATTGTATTTCTGGAAAGATTATTTATTGAAGAAAAAATTTTAAAAAATATTCTGGAATATTTAAAAACAGAGTCCAAGACTTATTTAAAAAATCTAATTAAGGTTATCCAAAAGGATAAGAAAAATGAATTTGTTACAAAGTTATTTATTAATCTGACAAAACTCCAACTAAAACAGTTATCACCCTTTCTTCTATTTGAGATTATAATTCTTAATAAACTTTGGCTTATAAAAAACCCTCTTTATTTGTGGGATCGAATTAAAGAAATTTTAATATCAATAAAACCAGAATGGGGTGATCTGTTTGAAAGTAAAATCAAATCGATTTTCATACAGAAGGACAGTGAATTTTCAAATCTTGAAAAAAAATGGATTATAGGTGACTATCAATTTTTGATGAGATATTTTATGGATAGTACTTTATTACCAACTATTAAGGATGTTTCCAAAAAAGAGATGATTCAAAAGTTGTCATTATTTTTAGTTGATAACTCCTTGTTAGCAATTGGTTATTTAGTAGAATTAAATATAATTCGCATAAAAAATACACCTTCATTCAGAAGGTTTTTTACTAAGGAACTTATTCTCAAAATAATTTACACTCATTTTTCAGATTCATCAGTTTTTTTGAAAGAGATTCAAATGTATTTTAAAGAATTAAATCGTCTAATTAAAGAAGATGAACTATTTTACAAAAGTATAAATTTAATACTGTCAAACTTCATAGTTGAAAACAGGAACAAACAAAATATTATTCCTGAGCTTATTAATATAGTCGAACAAAGTACGGATAAAAGTTCTACTCAGCTGATTGGCCAACTTAAGCATTTTTTTACCGAAAACCAAAATAGGTCGATTGAACAGTCTCAATTACAGGTTCAAATCAGAAGAGATGTTATGAGATTAGATACTTTTAGTTACTATATCGAACTAGGCTTTTATCCTCTGGAAATTAGAGACTCAATTAAAAAAGGGTTTTTCAAAAGCCTTGCAAAGGAAAATCCTCTTTTACTAAAAAAAAGACTTTTTCGTTGGTCAAAAGATGATAAAAAGCTAAATCGACTATTAAAATTAGTTGAAAGTAAAAAAGATAGATTTCTACTTATATCAATAATTCATCCACAACTTCTATTATTTCTAAAAGATCTTCCTCATTTCATCAAGTCGATATTTTCAGAAATAGGCTCATCTTATAATGAAAAGCCTGATAGTGAGAACACACTTTTACTTCTTTTGTCTTCTTGGTCAAAAGCAAACTTTAATTTAAATCCCTATGAATTAATCGTTCCTTTAATTGAAGAATTCCTAAGATTAAATAATAAAACAATTGAGTTTTTTAAACTAAAAATAAACACCCCAAATCTTAAAATAAAAAGTACAATAGACTTTACACAAATGATCTCTTTATTTGAACAAAAAAACAAAACAAAAAAAATTGACAGGATTGAAATACTAGATGGTTCAGAGATTTATAAAAATGAATTGCAAGAGGGTATGTCAATTAAAAATTCAGGACTAGTCATTGCTTGGCCTTTTCTAAATATTTTATTTTCAAAAATGGGATTATTGGAAAATGGAACTTTTAAAAGTGACGAGGCAACACAGAAGGCAATCATAGCAACGCAATATTTGGTTGATGGGAAAAATAAAATAGATGAGACAGAATTACTCTTGAATAAAATTTTATGTGGAGCTGATATTGATTTTTTTGTTGATAATTCACTTCAACTTAATGAAATTGAAATAGGAATATGTGATACAGCTCTTAAAACTATAATTTTCCAATGGGGAAAAGTAAAAAGTATAAATACCCTGCGTGATTATTTCTTTAAGCGTGAAGGTGTATTGAAATTGGATCAAAATATTAATGCAGACTTATACGTTGAAAAAGAAACAAGAGATATATTAATTAAATTTTTACCTTGGAATCTTTCTGTCATTAAGACTAGTTTAATGAATAAAAAATTGACTATTCATTGGAAATATAATTAGAAATGAATCAAAATATAAATGATATACAAAAAAACTCCATTACTTACAAGAAGGAGTTAGCATGGTTAAATGATTTAATTGAGGCCCGTTTTAAACAGCACTTTTCTAACAAACTTATTAATGAAAGTTGTTTTATTCCTCCACATATTTCAGGTGACCAAAGTAAATATGCCAATTGGGTCAAAAAATTAGGTCTTGATAATTTTGAGCGTCTGGTAATTATATCTTCACTAGCATATGAATATTCCTCAAATACTTTTGATAAATTTTTAATTAAGAATAAAGGTTTGGACAAACGTTTCACTGAATTTGGAGGGAAAGTTGATGATAAAAATTCAAGATTTATACCAACTCTTGAAACACTAATTTTTTTGTATTATGGTAATGAAGTAGGTTCAAAATTTAAAGCTCAAAGTTTATTTAATGATGATCACGTCTTTAACAAAAATGGTGTAATTACTTTAAGTTTAAAGACTGAGAATGATTCTGTACTATCAAGAATTATTTCCCTTTCAGAGGAAGTAATTCAATTACTTACATTAGGAGAAGAATATAAACCAGATTACACTACAGAATTTCCGGCCAAATTAATAAAAACAGAAATGACCTGGAATGAACTTGTATTGAATCCTGTTATTTTAGATGAGATTAAAAACATAAATACCTGGTTGTTACATAAGGATGAGATTGATGAAAGTAAAGTATTAAGTAAAAAATTGAATAAAGGTTATAAATGCCTATTTTACGGTCCTCCAGGGACTGGAAAAACCCTTTCTACACTTCTAATTGGTAAGAAAAATAATAAAGATGTTTATCGAATTGATCTTTCTCAGATTGTGTCTAAATATGTGGGTGAAACAGAAAAGAATTTAGCCAAGATTTTTAACATTGCAGAAAATAAGAATTGGATTTTATTTTTTGATGAGGCTGAATCCTTATTCTCTAAAAGAACGAGTGTTAATGATTCAAAAGATAAATTTGCAAATCAACAAACAGCTTATTTGCTTCAAAGAGTTGAGGAGTATAAAGGATTAATAATTTTAGCTACAAACTTAAAACCCAATATTGACACCGCCTTTTCAAGAAGAATACAATCCATAATTAACTTTACTATGCCCGATTTGAAAGAACGAAAAATACTGTGGTCGAATTTTCTAAAAGATATTGCGGAAATAAATAGAGAAATCATTCAACGCTTATCTAAAGATTATAAATTAAGTGGAGGAAGTATAAAAAATATTATTCAATTTTCTTGGTTACTAGCGAAAAGAAATGGAACTGAAATATCAGAAAAAATAATACTACAAGGTGTTCGAAGAGAACTAAATAAGGATGGCAAATCCATTGATTCCATTTAGTAAATTTTTATATTAGTAATATTCTTATTAACTAAGTTTTGGCAGAAGAAGATAAAGACGAAAATATAGACGAAAAAGAGGAAGGTAGTTCACCTAAGAGTATTGGTATTTCGAAGGAAATATTAGGGAACAAAGTTGATATTCAGGGTGAAGAAGCTAAGGGGTCAGTAGATGGAGTTTCTGCAACAATAACTGGTCCCTCTGATGCATATGTTATCCAAGCTAACTTAACTAAATCTGATAGTGGTATTCTCATTTCAGGTCAAGGAGAGTATACAAATGGCCCCCTTGAAGGCCAGCTTACTGCAACTTTAAGTACTGACGAAAATTATATTCCAGACCCAAGTACATTAGATGTAGGTGGAGGGGTTAAAATATCAAAAGAAATCTCAGGGATTTTAATTGAACTTGAGGGAACCATGGAGAACGGTTCACTTGCAAGTCTGTCAGGAACTATTCAAGGTCCAGAAGGGACATTTTATATTAACGCTTCAGTTATAGATGGTGGAGATACATATACTATAACAGGAGAAGGTGCTTATGCTGTAGGACCTGTAGAGGGAGCCTTAAAGGCCGAGATTTTAGCAGATAAATCCTTTAATATAGATCCATCTTCTCTAAATATTGGTGGGCAAATAAATATTGATAAAGAGGTTGTAGGAGTAACAGTTAATCTCTCAGGAACAATGGAGGGAGGTTCAATGTCAAATATTTCTGGCACAATTGAGGGTCCCGGTGGTGCATTTATAATAAATGCAGCTGTTGTTGACAATGGAGGTGCATACACTATAACAGGTGAAGGAGCATATTCAGCAGGTCCCCTTCAAGGTAGTTTAAATGCAGAAATCCAAACTGACTCCGCTTTTAATATAGATCCATCATCACTAAATATTGGAGGAGATGTTTCCCTAAGTGAGGAAATAGCAGGTAACCAAATTGACCTTTCTGGTACTGTGGCAGAAGGTTCACTTTCTTCTCTTTTAGGAACTGTAGTAGGACCTGCACAATCATATTTAATTAATGCTTCAGTTGTCGATAATGGAGGTACTTATACTATAACAGGAGATGGAGCCTTTAGCGCTGGACCTATCCAAGGTAGTTTAAATGCAGAAATCCAAACTGACTCCGCTTTTAATATAGATCCCTCTTCTTTAAATATTGGTGGTGATGCCATCGTAGATACCGAAATTGCTGGTTTTAAAATTAATATGGCTGGTACAGTAGAAAAGGGATCTCTGTCAAGCTTGGTTGGAACAGTTGAAGGGCCTGGTGGATCTTTCTTAATTAATGTTTCGGTTATCGATAATGGAGGTACGTACACCATATCTGGTTCTGGAGCCTTCATAGTTGGTCCTGTTCAAGGAAATCTAGAAGCTCAAATTGAAGCTGATTCAGCACTCAATATGGATCCTGGTTCATTAAATATTGGGGGTGACGCGACAGTAGATACCGAACTGATGGGAATCAAGATCAACATGACAGGTACAGTGGAGAACGGGTCTCTAGCAAGTTTAGTAGGAACTATTATTGGTCCAAATGATTTTTTTACAATTAATGCTGCAGTAGAAGAAAATGGGGAACAATATAAAGTAATAGGTGATGGAACATTTACAGCTGGTCCTGTTGTGGGAAATGTTAATGGAGAAATCTTAACTGATCAAAGTTTCACCCCTGATATGGAAAGTGCAATACTTTCTGGAGATGCTACTGTTGATACTCAGCTTGCTGGAAATCAAATTAATATGGCTGGGGCCATGGAAGAAGGTTCATTAAAAAGCTTAGAAGGAACTATTAATGGGCCCAATGGAATGTATCTTTTAACAGCAGCAGTAACAGACAATGGCGATTCATATGCTATTGAAGGAGGAGGAGCATTTACGGCTGGACCTGTTGAAGGAACCGTGGATGGACAGATTCAAACTGATAAAAATTTTAATCCAGATATCAATTCTCTTCAAATTGGTGGCGATGCTACTGTAGATACTGAACTTGCAGGTAATCATATTAATATGGCAGGAACCATGGAAAATGGTTCTCTTCAAAGTTTAATAGGTACCATTGAAGGTCCTAACGGCTTATATATGTTGTCCGTATCAGTAGTGAATAATGGTGAGGGATACACAATAACTGGGACAGGTAATTTTGCTGTCGGACCAGTAGAGGGGGTTGTGTCGGGTGAGATCGGAACAGATCCAAACTTCAATCCACAATTGGATACTCTAAGTGTAAGTGGTGAAGCCAATGTTGATACTGAAGCAGCTGGACATCATATAGTAATGAAGGGTGTCATGGAAAATGGTTCACTTGTTAGTTTAGCTGGAACAGTTGAAGGCCCAAATGGACTTTATGTCATAACTGCCTCAGTAGAAGATAACGGAGAAGGCTATACAATTACAGGTGAGGGAGCATTTGCAAATGGTCCAATTCAAGGGTCTGTGCATGGGACAATAAATACTGATCCAAATTTTGCGCCAGATTTTTCTAGTCTTAGTATGGGTGGAGAGGCTAGCGTAGATACGGAGGTTGCTGGAAATCAGATAAATGTAAGTGCTGAGGTAAATAACGGTTATCTTGAAAATATATCAGGTACTGTTGAGGGTCCAGGAGGTCTATATGAAAGGAATTCATTATTTAATTTATTTAGTTTATATAACTCATTTGAATTTAGATCTAATTCTTTTTTAAAATATTGAACACTTTGCTTAATTATAAAGTTTATTCTTTTTGGAGTTTTATAAAATAATCTCAGAATTTGATAATCGTGTTTTTTAATTGATTCTGAAATTAAATCTAAACCTTGCCTCTTATGAAAGCTTTTATTAAAATCTTTTACCCGTTTATATATCGTATAATTTTGTTTTAAAAGTGATTTCAAAAAAATCAAAGTATTTTTTTTATCAAGAATACTAAGAATGCGGCTATATGATTTTTGGCTACTGATAAAAATACTGAAAAGTAATTTTTCACTTCTCAGCTTTATTATTTCACTTTTAAAGTAAAAATTGACCTTTTGCCTAGTGTTTAAACCCCATGGTAATAGGCCAAATTCTGAGATAAATTTCATAAGAGAAATGAAAGCTTGAGATCCTTTATCTAACTCTTTAAGATTTAATGGACTTGATCGTTGAATTCTTAATTGATCCAAAAGTTGGTCAAATAAAATTTCTTCGTAAGCCTGCCAATTATCTAAATCAATATCACCTAAGTCAACAGTTAAATTATCTATAAATATTTTACTGTCTAGTTTGAATTTCATGGCTAGATCTTGTAGAATAATGGTAAATCGTTCTTTTACTATTTTAGAAACCGCATCTGAATATTCTTGGAATTTAACTTGAGAGGGAATCTCCAAATCAAATATGATCTGCCTTATTAAAACGTCACTATTTGCCATCCTTTTTATATTGCATAAGCAACTGAATGAGTTGAAGTGATTTTGAATCAACCTGATCTTTTCGACCTGAATTTTTCATAGCTTTCCATTTTGAGAAGGTTTGTTCAAATTGATCTATTTGATTAATATCCAAATAAAAAATATCATAGGTCAAGTGTGCTGGGATATATTCTTGAAGTATATCATTCAAATAATTTTTGAATTCTTTATTCTGAAAACGAACAGGCCAATCTGGAAAAACAAAATTTATATGATTGGAATAATTAAAACTGTCAGGAAATTTATTTGATATATCGTTTAGAATTACCATTCTACAATTCTCATCAATCTGATTTTTGATAATGATTTTGTTGAAAAATTGAATCATCAAAGGAATATCATCCTTAGCTTCAGATTCATTTTTATAAGATTTAGAGCTTTTAAACAAAGGTCTATTTAAAAGATCGTATAAAATAATTTCATAATTTTTAGATTTTAATTTTTTAACAACATTAAAGTTTTTCTTATCTGTAGCTAAAATGATAAAATCACCCTTCAAATCTCTAAGGTTGTCCAAGTCAGATTTGTAATAACTTTCTAAATACTTTTTACCCTTAGCATCATAAAATATTAAAGAGTAGTCACTCTGAGAAACTGGACGCAATAGTATATTTTCTATCATAAAAATATTTTCGCTTATAGCATCTAACTCCTTAATTTTTTTAATCGAAGAATCTATTGCTTCATCACAGTCTTTTAGACTTTTTGATTGGTAAATTACTGCTGGAGATACTCCTTCAACTCCTTTAAAAAGTAGATTATAGGTTCCTTTTGAAGAAACTATCATATAGTTTTTTCGCCTCAAACCACTAAGAAACAAAAATTTAAAAGAACTTATATTTGTTAAATGAAAGTGTATTTTCTTGTCTGTGTATGTCTTTTGAGGTAATGTAAAAACTTCAAGCTTAGGACTTTTATCAATTTGAATCTCTCTTTTTCTCCAAATTTGATTCATTTTACTTAGCCTTGAATTTTTTGATAAGGACTTTATAATTGAATCAGAAATACTATTTGTTATACCTAATTTTAGTCTTAGACGATTTTCAATACCTGAGATGCTATACTTTTTGTCTTTACTAGTGTAATCAAAACTACGAGGTCTGTTGAAACCAAGGGGGACTAGATTTTTTACAAATTCAATTTTTGTGGAAAGCATAAAATTATTTACCTCTTCCTCTTTACAATTTTCATTTTGAAGTTTAAAAATTTTACCTAATAAGTTAGTATCAAAAGTTTCTCCAAAACGAGCCATTAAATGATCTAAGATCATGTTTTTTCTTGTGAAGTAATCATTTTTTGTCTCCAATGAGTCATTTAGAAAATGTTTATAATTTTCAATATCATCTCCTATTATTTTTTTAAGATCTGGAACATCGGTTGGAATTTGTCCAAAAAAGGTTTTTGGAGAATCTAAATCAATAGAAAACAGTTGACGGATATTGGATAATTGAGTCACGTGATTTGACATCAATTGATCAAAAAATAATAAATAAGCACGGAGTTGATTAGTTTGTGATTTTCTTAGATTAGAAGATTTAGAGGGGAGTTCATCCTCTTTTAGCCCATAAATAGATGGAAGTTCTCTCATTATAGAGTAATATTTCTCAAATTCATTCTTCTTGAATCTTCCTTTTATTTGGGTCAGACTATTTTTTAATTTTTGCTTGTATACAACTTTACTTTCAGCTGTAAGTGAATCATAAATTTGTTTAAATATTATTTTATCTATTTTGTAATTTGATTCGTTTCTGGAAAAACGAATTCCTTCATTTTGCTCATCAAAAAAGATATCGTCAACTTTAATTAAGTATGGATAAGCATTATTTTCAAAAGGGATATAATCATCAAAAATACGAATGTCATTTTTGAAAAAAATCAAATTTTCAATTTCAAGGACTCCTTCAACGTTATAAATGATTTCTTTAATTTCAGAAATGTAAATTTCACTTGTTTTTTCATTAAAATCAAAATCTTCTAAGTAACCCTTTTCAGTAAAAGTACCAGTAAAAAGCTCTTCTGTTTTTAAACCCTCTTCTTCCATTTGAGTAAAATGATTAAAAACGGGTTTATTACTTATACTTTTTTCGATCCCTCTGTAAATATGTGCCAAAACTTGTTCACCAACTGCAAATGAGTCAAGTGTAATTTTACACTCAAATCTAATTTCATCTTTTTTTAGTGGCTCTGAAGGACTAAAGTCTGTTCCAAGACAACGATACCTCATTAAAAGACTATCCACCTCTTTTAAAGTATTTCCCTGACTTTTTTTATTTAAATTATCAGCTAATTGAATTCGGACACTGTAAAGTCCAGAAATATTTTGAAGATTATCTTTTTCTGCTACAACCCAAGCATTTTGAACAGCATCGATTTTGTCAAGAATTAATTTTCTAAAATCTGTTGAAGTGATTGGACTTGTGGGTAATACTTTATGAGGTGGATAAAATAAATTTTTCTCCTCTAAATCAAACTTGTCTTGACCAATAAACAATATGTCATTGATTGGGAAGTTTGTTTTATAACCCAAATCAGTAATTCCAAAACAAAATTGTTCAAGAAAAGTAATACCTGGGTCATGAAAATTATAATCGGTCCATAAATTACCTGAGAACTTTTGGACCCACTCAATACCTTCTTCCAAAAGTTCTTCGTACCTCTGGCTTCTAGTTGTGTATTTATCAGGAATTATGAATTTAGGTTTTGACACAATTACATCTTTAGTAAGCTTGTTACATTATAGTCTATGGTGTAAGGTGAATTTGATTTAGGGTCTTCACCATAATCCCTTCTTGTTCTAACCATTAGACTGAAATTATGTAATGCCCCAGACCATTTATAAATAATTTTGTCTCTATAACCACCATAATATGCTGTAGTATTTTTGATTTTTGATTTTGAACCCCTCCCCCCAAATGTGGAGAGAGCAATAGCATGAGAAACACAATAGTGACCAGTATTAATTTTACCTTTTGCTGTAGCCGTAATTTCAAAAGCTACAATTCCATCCAAATCTGAGAGTAGGGGATGCCATTTGCCGTCTGCGGGAACAGAGCCTTGGGCAAAAGTACCTATACGACTTTTCACCCCGATAGTTCCATCTACATCTAATTCGTTTTCAGGATCAGAGCAATTAACTCCTATTTTACCTTCTTTTTTAAGCTTAATCAAAGTTTTATCCATTTCGCCATGAAACGATAATCCATCATTTCCACTATTTATATCAATAGAAAACTCAGCTTCTTTCTGGGAGTTCTTCTTAAAAAAAGAAATGAGTTTTGAGGATTCACCTAACGGATTTATTTTCAAACCTGTATCCGGTTTCATCGAAATGCCATCATCAATTATATTCATAGATGATTCAATTAAGTCTATGAACTGTTTTTCAGTTGCTAAACCACCTTTTTTAAAGTAATTTTTTAAAGTCTCTCTATTTTTTATGCCCATTATTTAAATTTTTAATTCAAACTGTAAATTATTATCACCACTATTTGATTGATCTTCAATATAGCTGTTTGCAATTAATTTTTTTTCATTTTTCTTTACAACAACAAATGATTTGTTTATCCCTAATTCACTAAAATTAGTAGGTTCAGGGGCATGATATTCATCTTTTGCCAGTATCTCAATTTTGTGACTGTTTCTAGGCACTATAATAGACCAATTTGTACCAGATTGAATAAATTCAGAGCCATCTTCGTTTAAAGCAGTATCGTGAGCATAGATTTTTCCCTCTCCGTCTTGTTTAAAATGAACGATGGAAATTCCTGTAACAAAAGCAATATAACTTCGCTCTTTAATAAATTTAATAATATCGTATTTTTTTATCCTGTTTATCAAATTAGGATATATCCCATCAAGACTGACTCTCCAATTACAAATAAATTTAAGTAAATCTTGATTTAATTGCTCTATTCCTTTTCCGATAGGAATATCCCTGAACCTGAGCTTACATTTAATTAAAATATCCTCAAAAATAGGATTAACCACTTCAAAATCAGCAAAGGCTGATATGTAATCTCTCAAAGTTTCTTTTATCAAATTCATCTCAGCAATGCTTAGTTTAACCTCCTCTATATTTTGAAAACTCTGAATTTTTTTAATACATAAAACTTTCATGCCTGACTTATTATTTTTACTATTTGAATTATTGATACAAATAACATGAGAAAGCCAATTAAATTTATTGAGAATAAATTTCTCAATATCCCACTTGCTAACAGGTCTATTTTTGTGCCTCAGTAATTGACTTATTCTTAAATAAAAGTCTTTTTCCTCTTCTTTTATTTTGAATGTAGTTGAATCAAATGGTTGATTAACAGATATAATACCAGGAATTTTTTTCTCAAAACTTTCTACTGATTTAGCATTTAATTTTTCAATTCTTTCATCAGATTCGGATAATTCTAATTCTTTACATACAGTGGCATTGGTCGAAATAGATTTTACAAGACTAAACTGATCTGCTTTATCGACAGAACATGCTTTTAAATAGAATCGATTTTGATCTAGAATTTTTGAACATTTAGAAAAGTCTGAGGGAAATCTGAAGGAAATAATACCTGTTTTCATAAGATTAAAGGTCTCATCATATAAAATTTGGTCCTTTTCCATTTTCTTCCAACCTTCAATTGAAGAATAATACCATTCGATTTTTCTACTAAATTCATAATTTGTATTTTCACTTTTTATGATTTCAAAAAGGAGATTCAATCCAGAAAATGATTTTTGACTGCTTAAGCCAATAACAAGCTCTCCTTCATTGGAAAAATCGTAAAATAATCGCTTACTTGAAATTAAATTATTTGTAAAGGTTTTTTCAATTCCAAAAGGTGAAATTTGAAAGAACTCATTATTTTCTGAAGGATCGTTTTCAGACCTACGCGAATCACTAAAAATTATTGACGTACTTGCCTTATAATTAACCTGTATATTATTAACCTGGGGAGAGAATGGTTCAAAAATCTCCAATTCCTCATCTTTTTTAGATTTTTTAGGGGAATATTTATTGGCTATTGAATCAGCATAAATTTTTGGATAAATATCAAAACCAAACCCTTCGATAGGACTCACTAATTCTATTTTCAAAAGACCTGTTTCTATATCATTTGAAAATTCATTTAAATAGGAGGAATCTATTTTAAAATTGGGGTTGATTTTTAAAGGTGCTAAATTACTAAAGGAAATTTTCCGAGTATCTAATAAGTTGTTTTCATTATCAACTTCAAATAGGTTAAAAATAAAATCCTCATTTTGAGTATCAAAAAAGTTAAAATCTGATAACGCTGAGAGTTTTAATCTAAAACTCGAATTGTCAAGGCCTTTATTATAGTTTTGGTAATACTCTGCAATATTTTTACAATTTGGTGGTATATTAGTATAGTTCCAGTTTAAAGAAAATTGACTTACTTTTTTGTTAAATAATTCTTCACAACCTACATAAATTTTAGAACCGTACTTAGCCAACGGTCCTAAAAGTTCAAATTCATCATTGTTATCAATTAATTGACCCCCACGATATATTTTAATTTTTTTAAGATTGCTTACCTCTACGTTAATATCAATCTTTACCAACTCAAGAGTATTTAAAAAGGAGTAGGAATTGTAAAAATTATTTTGATTTAAGTTAATTTTTAATATTGGGTTTTTGGTTTCAACTTCTAATTTGTGAATCAAAGTATCAAAATTAGTAAATGCGGGATCCAGTTTGTTAAGATTTATAATCAAAGTCATTGTAGCTAGAGTCCAATCATCTGGGGCAATCATCTCATAGTCAACTACATTACACCAACCCTCTTGTGAAGTATATTTAATATCAAATGCATTTGAAAATACTCTATGAAAAACCTCTTCTTCGTTAAGTTCAGTATTATTTGAGATATCTATAATTAAATCAGAGAGATAATTTATTGAGGTGATTGAAAAGTTTAGATCAATTTTAATTTTTCTATCGCTGCGATCTAACTTCAAAATTGATGATGAAATCATAAAACCAACATCTGCACTATGCATTGTTTTTTCATTGGAAGTAAGATAATTTTGATCTCTACCAAGAGTTGAAAATGTGGTTTCGTTTGAATTGAAAGAGTTTACTTCTGCAATTGAATTAGCAATTTTACGGAAGTATATAGAGGCAATGAGCTGGTAGTTTGAGTTAAAATCAAAATCTGAATTTCTACTTATAAAAACAGTTAAAAGCTCAGCAATCTTTACATTATTTAATACGATATCCTCCTGCATTTGAAGTTTAACTGTTGAGCCATTTTCGTACTGACCTGCCGTTAAAAGATTATCATTAGTTAACGTAATTTCATTACTATTTTCTTCAATTTCAATGGTAACAAATGTTTTCAAAGGCTCAGTGGACATAAGGTCCTGTTTGAGAATAGTTTTGTAAAAAAGATCCAAATGCTTTTTTGAAAAAGTATTTATATCCTTCTGAACATATTTCATCAATTCTAAAAAGGAAAAAAGTAATCCAATGTGAGCTTTATGATTATTATTACTATAAAGTGATTTTTCTATAAGCTTTTTTGATTTACTGGATAAACTGTAAATAACATCAAATATATCAGACGAAATAAGAATAATTTTTTTGAGACAATTATTTATTAATTCAATTCTATCTTCATAATCAAATATTGGTTCAATATCTTTATCAAAACCTATTTCCCATATAACAGAGTTATAATTATTTTCATCAAGGAAAACTGTATCATCTATTAACTCTTTTGCTTTGAAAAAACTAAGGTAACTTTTAAATTGGTGAAAGTTGTTTGCTAATTTATTTTCAATCGCTAATTCAAGTTCTAATTCAATATTACTACTATATTTAGTAAGATTATTTTTCTTTGAAGAAGAATACCAATTTGAAACATAATTCAGCATTTGAGATGTCAAACTAATATATTGAACAAAAATTTTCTCTTTCTCTTGTTCGGAGTACGAATGATCAAAATTTGTGATAAGATTCAATCTTTTTTGATCTTCTTCAGCTATATCAAATTTTGAAATTTCAGCAATTAAAAAACTTTCATCTGTCTCTATAAGAGAACTAAAATTTCCCTCTGGTTTATTTTTTCTGTTGTAATAAGAAAATTTACTTGACAACTTTTTCAATAACAGTATCATATCTGAAATCGATCTATCGTCTATCAAAAGGTTATTTGGATCTAAAATATCTCTGTAATCAGTTCTCAAGAATTAACCTTTTTTTATGTTAGTGCCTTCATTTAAATAATAAGGGAAAACGATATTATCTCGAACATTAGTTGAAATAACTACATATTCAATATTAATTTCGATTCTTCCTTCTTCTGGATCTATGGGTTTTATAATTAGATCTTTAACTGAAATTCGCGGTTCAACATTTCCAATATTTTGTTTTAATTCGAAAGTTAATACATCTAATATTGACTTGTCTAAACGATCGAATAGATGCTCATGAACAATACAACCATAATCTTGTCTCATAATTCTTTCTCCCAGTTTTGTATGAAAATAAATATGCAGACTTTGTTTAATATCCTCCTCTTTTGTAGTCATATCAATTTCAGCTCGCTCTTTATTAAAATTGGGGGGGAATCCCCATCCAATACCCAAAAATGATTTTTCGTTTGTATTTTCCATTTAACCTCCTATTTGAACTGTCGGGAAACCTACTGTAATAGAGCCTCCGTGAGCTGTACTATCTCCCATTCTAGCTGCTGGCTTACCACCGATCATGACAGTTGCCGAACCCATAACTATAGAGTCTGGAGGACCTACACAAACACACATTGAACCTACTGTCGCTGCTGGTAAGTTACCAATTAA
>CACLGW010000026.1 GCA_902606525.1 uncultured Bacteroidota bacterium
TTTATGAATAACATGAATTTTAAAACCATAAATCGATTCTTGTCAATAGTAATATTTACATTATTATCCCTCTCATTAGTCTCTGCGCAAAAACAAACAGTTTTGTTAACATATACTTCTGAATTACCTTTCCAAACATCAAATGATAATGAATATTATAATTTAGAATCGACACTATTGATACGTCAAATCGTGTCTGATATTAATCAGATTGTTGAAAAGAAGCAAAACGATAAAGAGGATATCGAATTCACCATAATTATTAAGAATGATTATGGTGCAGTTCAGCCTATAAATTACCTTGTTGATGTTAATTCGATAAATAATGAAAACAAAAAAGATATTTTTATGAAACGTACTTACGATTGGATTAACAGAATATTTAGATCAAATATTACATACGGCGATCTATAAATTTAAAACTAAAAAATAAACCCTATAAATAGATAATTTTATTTAAAGGTTTCAAAATCATCAGCTTTAACCAAATAATAATGAATAAAAAATCAAAAAGTTATTGGAAAATAAATCTTAAATATTTGGGTATACTTCTCTCTATTTGGTTTACTGTATCTTTTCTTTTTGGTATCCTATTAGCTGAAACACTTAATCAATTTTATATCGGAGGATTTCCCTTAGGTTTTTGGTTCGCGCATCAAGGATCAATTTACATATTTGTGATATTGATTTTTGTATATGTCTATCTGATGAATAGATTAGACAAAAAATTTGATGTTGATGAAATTTAATTTTCAAAAAAAACTATGAGTGCACAAATTTGGACCTATCTTTTAGTAGGATTTACTTTTTTTATATATATAATAATTGCAATATTATCAAGGGCAGGATCTACAAAAGAATTTTATGTTGCTGGAGGAGGAGTTAATCCAATCGCGAATGGAATGGCTACCGCAGCAGATTGGATGTCAGCAGCCTCTTTTTTATCAATGACAGGTCTAATTGCATTTATGGGTTTTTCAGGAGGACAGTATTTAATGGGTTGGACTGGCGGTTATGTCCTTTTAGCTCTTTTGCTTGCGCCTTATTTAAGAAAGTTTGGAAAATTTACTGTACCTGATTTTATTGGAGAGCGCTATTATTCTAAAAATGCTAGACTTGTCGCTTTAATTTGTGCATTATTTGTTTCCTTCACATATGTTGTTGGACAGATGAAAGGAGTAGGAGTTGCTTTCGCACGGTTTCTTAATGTTCCTTTTGATACTGGAGTTCTTATTGGAATTGGGATAGTATTTTTTTATGCAGTTTTAGGAGGCATGAAAGGAATTACTTACACTCAAGTCGCTCAATTTTGTGTTCTAATTTTTGCTTTTACAGTTCCAGCTATTTTTATTTCTCTTCAGATGACTGGAAATCTAATTCCACAAATGGGCTTTGGGTCTAAAGGTGCTGATGGAATATATCTTCTGGAAAAACTTAATCAGTTATCAATAGATCTTGGATTTGACGCCTATACTAAAGTCAATAAAGAGAACTTGATTAATATGTTTTTTATTACCGGCGCTTTAATGTTTGGTACTGCAGGGTTACCCCATGTAATTGTTCGTTTTTTTACTGTCCCAAGAGTTAAAGATGCTCGAATTTCAGCTGGATGGGCATTATTATTTATTGCAATTCTTTACACTACAGCACCAGCAGTTGCAGTTTTTGCAAGAACTAACTTGATAAATACTTTATCGAATACACCTTATAAAGAAGTTCCAACTTGGTTCTCTAATTGGGAAAAAACAGGACTGCTTACTTTTGAAGATAAAAATGAAGATGGCAAAATCCAATATTTGTCAGATTCAACTTTGAACGAATTAAAAGTAGATCAAGATATTATTGTTTTAGCTAATCCTGAGATAGCTGACCTACCACCATGGGTTATAGGACTCGTAGTAGCTGGAGGATTAGCTGCGGCCCTTTCAACTGCTGCAGGACTATTACTTGTTATTTCTACTTCTATATCTCATGATTTATTAAAAAATTATTTAAGACCTAATATAAGCGAAAAAGGTGAGCTTTATACTGCTCGTATAGCAATTGCGGTTGCTGTCGTAGCAGCTGGATTGGCAGGTATGAATCCTCCAGGATTTGTGGCACAGGTTGTTGCATTAGCATTTGGGCTTGCAGCTTCATCATTTTTTCCTGCAATAATTTTAGGTATTTTTGACAAACGTATGAACCGTGAGGGAGCTATATCAGGAATGATTATTGGGATACTATTCACTACAACTTATATTATCTATTTCAAACCACAACTTGGTGGTTCTGGACTACCAGAAAACTTTTGGTTTGGAATTTCACCAGAAGGCATAGGAACTCTTGGAATGTTTTTTAATTTTATTGTTGCTATATTGGTTTCAAGGTTTACTGCTGCTCCTCCTAATGAAGTACAAGAATTAACGGAGCGTATTCGTACTCCTAGAGGTTCAAGCAGCTCTAATATTTCTGTTCATTAAAAATCATTTAAAGGATTATCCAAATGAATCATAAAATACAATCACTTAAAGATTACATCTTTGAATATCAGGAAAGTGTTGATCAGCCAGAAAATTTTTGGAGTAAAATAGCAGAGTCTTTTCAATGGCAGAGGCCATGGGACCGAGTTTTGTCATGGGATTTCGAAGGGCCTGAAGTTCGCTGGTTTGAAAATGCAAAACTTAATATTACAGAAAATATTTTTGAAAGACATCTTAATGCCCATGGAGATAAAACAGCTATAATTTGGGAACCTAACAATGTTAATGAAAAAGGCCTTCATATAACATATAAACAGCTTTTTGAACACACATGCAAGTTCTCAAATGCATTAGAAGCTCAGGGTGTAGAAAAAGGAGATCGAATTATCATATACATGCCAATGATTCCTGAAGCTGCAGTGGCGATGCTTGCATGTGCAAGAATTGGAGCCATACATTCTGTAGTTTTTGCAGGATTTTCTTCTTCTGCTTTAGCAGATAGAATTAATGATTGTCAAGCTAAAATGGTGCTAACATCTGATGGAAACTTTAGAGGAGCTAAAAATATTCCAGTCAAAGCTGTAGTTGATGAAGCCCTTGAAAAAACTACTTCGGTTGAAAAAGTTATTGTGTGTCAGCGTACATCTGCAGAGATTCAAATGAAATCAGGAAGAGATCTTTGGTGGCATGATGCTATTAAGGGGCAAAGTATAGATCATAAAGCTGCTACAATGGATTCTGAAGATCTATTGTTTATTTTATATACTTCTGGGTCTACTGGAAAACCCAAGGGAGTAGTTCATACTACTGCTGGCTATATGGTTTTTACGCAATATTCTTTTGTAAATGTATTTCAATACGAACAAAATGATATTTATTGGTGTACAGCAGATATTGGCTGGATTACGGGGCATTCATACATTATCTATGGACCCTTGCTTAGTGGTGCAACAACTCTTATGTTTGAGGGAGTTCCAACCTATCCTCATACTGGTCGTTTTTGGGAAATTATAGACAAGTATAATGTAAATCAGTTTTATACTGCACCTACCGCAATTCGAGCCTTACAAGCCCATGGACTAGAGCCATTGGAACCCTACAGTCTTGATTCCTTAAAAGTTATTGGTTCTGTAGGAGAACCGATTAATGAGGAAGCTTGGCATTGGTATCATGATCATATTGGAAAGGGGAATTGTCCTTTAGTTGATACTTGGTGGCAAACTGAGACTGGTGGGATAATGATTTCACCCTTAGCTGGAATTACTCCAAATAAACCTGCACATGCTTCACTCCCATTACCTGGAATACAGCCAATTATATTAGATGCAGAAGGTAACGAACTGTTTGGTAACAATGTGGAAGGAAATCTTTGTATTAAGTTTCCTTGGCCATCTATTATTAGAACTACATACGGTGACCATAAACGCTGTAAAGAGACATATTTTTCTACTTATCCTGGGATGTACTTTACAGGAGATGGAGTAAAACGAGATCATGATGGATACTTACGTATTTTAGGGAGGGTTGATGATGTTATGAATGTGTCAGGACATCGTATGGGAACAGCTGAAGTTGAAAATGCCATTAACGAGCATCCTAAAGTAATTGAGTCAGCAGTGGTTGGTTTTCCACATGAAATCAAGGGACAGGGAATTTATGCATATGTAATTTGTGATATGGTAGGGCAATCTGAGGAAAAATTAAATAGAGAAATAATAGATACTGTTCGAAAGATAATTGGACCTATCGCTAAACCTGATCAAGTTCAAATTGTATCTGGTCTACCAAAAACTAGATCAGGTAAAATAATGAGAAGGATCTTAAGAAAAGTTGCTAGTAAGGATATTTCAAATTTAGGAGATATTTCTACACTTCTTAATCCAGAGGTTGTAGATGAAATAATTAGTGGAGCAAATATTTAGTTAGGGTTCAAATTTCCGAACAGTATTCATCTCCAACTTTGAAATCATCATATATCTTTTTATCTACTAGACCTTGTCTTACTCCATCATCTGGGAGATTTGGTTGACTAGGGTTATTATAATAATTTATATATTCATCAGTTTGTAAAACAAAGTAAAAGCTTTTTTCAAGTTCTACCTTTTGGATAATAATTCCACATCGTTCATCAGATTGTTGACAATTAGACAAAAATATTATTATTCCAAAAAGAAAACCTCTTAACATGGTTATTATTTGCTATTGAAAAAAGATATTAAACGTTCTAATTTCATAGAACGTGATCCTTTGATTAATACAGAGTTGTAATTAATTTTTTTTGTCATTAAATATTTTTTAAACTTTTCTAAGTTTTTAAATTTAGATATATTCTTAGATTGAATTGAGGTTTCCTTAAAATTTTCTCCGATTGTAAAAATTATATTGATTTTATTTTTTAAACAAAGCTTGAGTATATTTTCATGTTCTTCTTTGCTCTTTTTCCCTAATTCTAGCATATCACCTAGTATAACTATTTTACTCTCTGATTTATTATGTGCAAAAGCATTTATAGCCGCTTCCATACTACTTGGATTAGCATTATATGCATCCAAAATATATTTTACTCCCTTGATAACTAACTTTTGTGATCGGTTATTTTCTGATTGATAACCTTCTACTGCGATTTGTATATCAATTAAAGGAACCTTAAAGATTATTCCAAAGGCTATTGAAGCGGCGATGTTAGTAAGGTTGTAATTTCCGTGTAGAGAACTTTTAAAAACCTTTCCTTGAAATAGAAGTTGTAGATCTTCCTTTTTTGTGATGGGATTAATTTCATAATCATATGTATGATTACTTCCAAATTGAACTACTTTTTTTTGAATAGTTTGTCTTACTTGAACTGGATCATCTCCATTGATTAAAATTTTACCTTTATTGGCTTCAAGATGTTTATATAATTCTGACTTTCCTTCAATTACTCCTTTTTTACTACCAAAACCTTCAAGGTGAGCTTTACCAAAATTTGTGATGTATCCCCAATCAGGCAACGTAATATTACAGAGACGCTCTATTTCCTTTAAATGGTTAGCTCCCATTTCAATAATAGCTATTTCGTGTTCTTTCTTAAGTTTGAGGAGTGTTAAAGGGACGCCAATATGGTTATTATAATTTCCTTCAGTAGCTAAAACATTATATTTTTTAGAAATAACTTCTCGAATTAATTCCTTGGTCGTAGTTTTTCCATTACTCCCAGTAATAGCAATAATTTTTGTTTTCAAGATTTTTCTATGATAATTTGCTAATTCTTGAAGAGAAAAAAGAGTATTTTTCACAATAATAATTTGGGGATTCGCTTCAATCGAAACAAGGCTATCAACAATAACAAAAGTGGCACCTTTTTCTATTGCTATTTTTGCAAAATCATTACCATTAAAATTGGGGCCGTTTAAGGCAAAGAAGATTTCTCCTTTTTTAAGAGTTCTAGTATCTGTAGATACCCCATTAGAATTGAGAAAAGTGATATAAAGGTTTTGTATCTCCATTGTAAAAAAAAAGCATCTTAAGTAAGATGCCTTATTTTTTATCCGCGCCTTTTGTGACGTGCACTCTTCTTGACTTGACTCTTGGAACCAAGACGCGACATTGCACATCTAAAACCAATGTAGTCAGTTGCAATATATTGTGGCAAATAACGTCTTTGAGCAGGATCTAGCCAATATGCACGATCTTTCCAAGATCCGCCCTTGTAGACACGAACTTCGTCAGTAATAAGAGTAGTTCTTTTGGAATTTTTATCATATTCGCGTACTAGATCTCCATCAGCATTTAGAGCTAGCTTTGGAGTGAGAGGTGCATCATACATTTGGGTTGTTTCTGGTTTGGAGTTGTCATCTAGATCACTTTTACCAGAGGAAAAATTACGAGAAGATTCAATGTCACCATCTCTAAAGTTACGGTTATCACTCTCTGAAAAATTTTGTCTTAAAAAGGTTTCATTTTCATCAATTGCAATCTGTTTTAGTTCCCCGGGCAGGCGTTTGAGTAAAACTTTACCATTGGGCAGTGTATCAAAAACAAGCTCATCGGCAGGAACAATTTGAGCTTTTCCATCTTCCCCTATTAAAGTTTTTGTATAAATATTTCCTCTATAATAATTGAAGTCACTTGCTTCGTCATCAACAATTGGACGATAAACATCAGAAACCCATTCTGCAACGTTACCGGCCATATCGTAGACACCAAAGTCATTTGGTGGGTATTGTTTAACCTGGATGGTTATATCAGCACCATCGTCAGACCAACCTGCAATACCTCCATAATCCCCTTTGCCGAGTTTAAAGTTAGCTAATTGGTCACCCTCAGTTCGACGTTCACTAGATCTTGTATATTCACCAGACCATGGGTATTTTTTCTTTCCGCGATAATTATTATATTCTCTATCACCGACTAGAGCTAAAGCAGCGTATTCCCATTCAGCTTCTGTTGGTAATCTATAAGATGGAAGAAGGATTCCTTTTTCAACACCTGCATATACCTTTACTATAGAGTCTCCCAATTTTTGTTCACCTCTTTTGCCAGCAAGGCTATCAATTTTATTCCCGTAGGCTGTTTGAGGAACTTTTAAATAAGCATCAGTATTGAAAGTGCTATTAGTCTCTACTTCATTGTAACGAACGTCTTTTTGGACAAAAGATTCACGTTCCAAAATAAATTCATTTACTCTATCGGTTCTCCATTCTGCATATTGAACTGCTTGAAGCCAATTTACTCCAACTACTGGATATTCAGCATAAGCTGGATGGCGTAAATAGTTTGTGGTTAATTCTTCCACATACCCTAGTTGATTTCTCCAAACGAGAGTGTCAGGAAGTGCGCCTTCATAAATTTGTCGGTAACGGGGTTCCTCAGTTGGAAAAACAAATTCTAACCAGTCAAGGTATTCGAGGTACATAAGGTTTGTTACTTCAGTTTCATCAATATAAAATGACATAACGTGCTGCTTAGTAGGAGAATTATTCCAATCTCGCATAACGTCGTCTTGGACTTGTCCTTTAGTAAATGTTCCCCCTTCAACAAATACTAATCCTGGACCGGTTTCCTGATCGTCAAATTCTATATTATATTGAAATCCTCCTTTTTTAGAATTTATATCCCATCCTGTCCCTCTTGAAGTATTCCCTCCTCCACAACCAATAAAGACTAGCATTGCTAGAAATGTAATTGAGGGGTGTTTTAAATTACTCAGCTTCATAAAGTTCGTTATTAATTCAATAAACATAATGCAATATACAAATTATAGATTTTAGCTGAATATTTCAACCATAGATTTAATTTATTTTGTATTACAAAACGTCTTAATTATTCAAATATTGCTTTGATAATTCAAAACATCTAAATATTTTTTTATTACACAAGATTATGTGAAAAAAAACGTTAAAAAAAAAGACAAAGGAAACATGGGAAAGTTGAATTATTTTTCTTTGAGCTTTATTTTAGGAATTTTTCTTGTTTTTGCTCAAAATTCAAATCGTGTTATTATAACAGGTGTACCTTTTCTATTGATTACCTCTGACGCAAGGGCAGCAGGAATGGGTGATTTAGGTGTTGCAACTTCATCAGATAATTATTCCCAATACTGGAATCCAGCCAAATACGTTTTTGCGCGAAAAAAAAAAGGAATTGGATTGAGTTATACTCCTTACTTAAGTAAATTGGTAGATGATATTTTTTTAGGAAATATTACTTATTTCAATAAAGTTGATGATAGAAGTTCCTGGGCGACTAGTTTACGTTATTTTAGTTTGGGTGATATTCAATTTAATGAATTTATAGGAGGGACAATTATTGATCAGGGTATGGAGCGACCTACAGAGTTAACACTTGATTTATCATATGCTCTTAAGTTAAGTTCTGAATTCGCCATGTCAGTAGCAGGAAGATTCATTTATTCAGATTTAAAAATAGCTGCTAATGCCGATACATCTTCAGCAAGTTCTTTGGGAGTCGATATTGCAGCTTTTTACGAAAGTAAAGTTTTCAATCTAAACTCTAGAAAAGCATTATTTCGTTCCGGACTGAATATCTCTAACATTGGTCCAAAATTAAATTATGATTCTGGTGATCAAAAAAGTTTTATTCCAACTAATTTGAGATTAGGTGTTGGCCTAGACCTATTTTTCAACAATGATAACTTTGGTTTTTACACTGAGTTTACTAAATTGTTAGTACCTACACCAGTAGCTATTTATGACGATAGTCAAGCTTTTTTAGGCTACAGACAACCAGATGTTGATTTTATTACTGGAATTTTTACATCTTTTTCTGATGCACCGAATGGGTTATCCGAGGAGTTAAGTGAAATTACAATTGCACTGGGTTTGGAATATTGTTTTCAAGAGATTTTTTCAATTAGAACTGGCTACTTTAATGAGAGCAAAGAAAAAGGCTCAAGACGCTATCTAACCATGGGAGCAGGGTTTAATTTAAATTTTATTGACATAGACCTATCATATTTATTTTCAACATCTCGAGTTAGAAATCCATTAGAAAATACAATTAGATTTTCTTTATCAATTGATTTAGATCAACCCCTAACCGATGAAAAATCAAACGATATAATTGATAATACTTTGTAATAGTATCTAACAATTTAGACTAAATCTTACTTGAATTTATAGTAGAAATGAGTAATTTTGAAAACTATTTAGAATTGCATGTTTAATATTTTATGAAGAAGATAACTAAAAAAACTTTTCTGGATTGGTATTGTAGTATGCTTTTTTGGAGGAAGTTTGAAGACAAGTTAGCTGCAGTTTATATACAGCAAAAAGTTCGTGGATTTTTACATTTATACAATGGACAAGAGGCAGTCTTAGCAGGTTCACTTCATGCTATGGAAATAGGAAAGGATAGAATGATTACAGCGTACAGGAACCACGTCCAACCTATTGGGATGGGTGTAGATCCTAAGCGAGTTATGGCAGAATTATTTGGAAAAGCCACAGGAACATCTCAAGGTCTTGGCGGATCAATGCATATTTTCTCAAAAGAACACAAGTTTCATGGTGGACATGGAATAGTAGGGGGGCAAATACCACTTGGTGCAGGTATGGCTTTTGGAGATAAATATTTTGATCGAGACAATGTTACCCTCTGTTTTATGGGAGATGGGGCTGTACGTCAGGGTTCTCTTCATGAAACTTTAAATTTGGCGACACTTTGGCAATTACCTGTTGTATTTGTTGTTGAAAACAACGGATATGCAATGGGTACATCAGTGGCAAGAACCGCTTCGCATCAAGAAATTTGGAAATTAGGACTTGGATATGATATGCCTTGCGAGCCGTGTGACGGCATGGATCCTGTTGCGGTTGCAAAAACAATGTTTAAGGCTATAAGTTTGGCTAGAAAAGGAGGTGGCCCATCATTTATTGAAATGAAAACCTACAGGTATCGGGGCCATTCTATGTCTGATGCTCAACAATATAGAACTAAAGACGAAGTTGAGGAGTATCGAAAAATCGACCCAATTACTCAAGTAAAAGAAATTATTTTATCAAAAAAATACGCAACACAGAATGAATTAGATGAAATTGATGCGTCTGTTAAAAAACATGTAACAGAATGTGAAAAATTTGCTGAATCTTCTCCCTATCCTGATTTAAGCTTGATGTACGATGCTGTATACGAGCAAGAAGATTATCCATTTTTACAACATAAATTATAGCTTATGGCAGAAGTAGTAAATATGCCAAGATTGAGTGATACTATGGAAGAAGGAACTGTCGCAAAATGGTTCAAAAAGGTTGGAGATCAAATTAGCGAAGGAGATATTTTAGCTGAAATAGAGACAGATAAAGCTACAATGGAATTCGAGTCCTTTAATGATGGAGAGCTTCTCCATATAGGTATCAAAGAGGGAGGAACAGCCCCTGTAGACACTTTACTCGCTATTATAGGTGAAAAGGGGGAAGATATTTCTGCACTACTTTCAGATAATAAACTAGAAGAAGATAAAGCCGAATCAGTTGAAGAAGTCACCAAAACTAATGAACCAAAAGCTATTCCAGAAGGAATACAAATCATAACTATGCCGCGACTGAGTGACACCATGGAAGAAGGAACTGTTGCAAAATGGTTTAAAAGGGTTGGAGATCAAATTAGTGAGGGAGATATCTTAGCTGAAATAGAGACAGATAAAGCAACAATGGAATTCGAATCATTTTATCAGGGTATTTTATTGCATATTGGATTGAATGAGGGAGAATCGGCTGCTGTTGACAGCCTTCTTGCTATTGTAGGTGATGCTGATGCTGATGTTGATCAAATATTATCATCTTTATCAAGTGAACCTAGCACAAGTAATAAAAAAGAAATAAAAGATATAGTTAAGGATATCGAACTTCCTAAAAAAAGTGAAGCTATTTCAGTAGTTGATAGTGACACACAACTTGTAAATTCTTTTTCAGATAAATCATCTAATGGAAGGATTATAGCTTCTCCCTTAGCAAAGAGGTTAGCTGCTGAAAAAGGAGTTGATTTAAGAAGTGTTATTGGAACCGGAGAGTTAGGAAGAATTATAAAAAGAGATATAGATAATTACAAGCAAACACAATCTGCTAATCAAAAAGATTTTATCCCTAAGGGCTCAGAGTTGGTAACTGAAATACCAAATTCTCAAATGCGTAAGACAATCGCTAAACGATTAACAGAATCAAAATTTTCTGCACCTCATTACTATCTTGGTGTAGAATTTAATATGGACAACGCAATAGCTTTTAGAAATCAATACAATTCTGTCCCCGATGTAAAAATTTCTTTTAATGACATTGTTGTAAAAGCAGTTTCATTAGCCTTGAAAATTCATCCTCAAGTTAATGCTAAATGGGAGGATCATCAAATTACACATTTTCATCATGTTCATATCGGCGTAGCAGTAGCTGTTGAGGATGGTTTAGTTGTTCCAGTAGTTAAGTTTGCAGACGAACAGACGCTTCCACAAATAGGTATGGTTGTAAGGGGCTATGCCTTACGAGCACGTGATAAAAAACTAAACCCAGAAGAAATGGCTGGAAGTACTTTTACTATTTCTAACCTAGGAATGTTTGGTATTCATGAATTTACATCAATTATAAATCAACCTAATGGCGCCATTTTATCAGTAGGAACCATAGTTGAAAAACCTGTAGTAAAAGATGGAGAGATAGTTGTAGGAAATACCATGAAGTTGACTTTAGCTTGTGATCATCGCGTTGTTGATGGTGCAACAGGAGCTAAGTTTTTACAAACACTTAGAGAATTCATTGAAAATCCTCTTAGAATCGTTCTTTAAGGAGGTATCAAGAGATTTTTTATTTACCTTTAATTTATGTCTAAAACAATCGTGGTTACTGGAGCAAGTAGGGGAATTGGTCATGCTATAGTTAAACTTGCAGCTAAAAAAAATTATAGAGTTTACGCCTTATCTCGTAATCCAAAAAAAATCATTATATCTGAGTTTATTAGACCAGTTTCAATTGATATATCTGATGAAAAATCAATTGCTAATTTTATATCAATATTAGAAAAAGAAGAAGTTGTTATAGATGCCTTAATAAATAATGCTGGTGTTTTTTTGAATAAACCCTTTAAAGAAACTTCAAAAGCTGAATTTGAAGCTGTTTACCAAGTTAATCTTTTTGGTTTAGTGTCTATTACTAAAATGCTTTTAAATCAAATTTCTTCTAAAGGTCATGTAGTAAATATTAGCAGCATGGGGGGGGGTTCAAGGGAGTAAAAAATTTCCAGGTTTATCTGCCTACAGTACTAGTAAGGCTGCAGTAAACATTTTAACAGAATTACTAGCTGAGGAGTTTAAAGAAGTTGGCCCTGCATTTAATGCATTATCTCTAGGGGCTGTACAAACGGAAATGTTAGAGGAGGCTTTTCCTGGATTAAAAGCACCACTTTCAGCAGAACAAATGGCTTCTTATATTTTAGATTTTGCTATCTCTGGACAAAAATTTTTTAATGGGAAAATGCTTCCTATTTCTTCTTCAACTCCTTAAAATGAAGCAGTTACTGTCGTTGTTACCAAAAAATTCAAGATCTCAAGTAAAAAAAATTTTAAAAGATTCGAATGTTTTAATAAAAATTACCAAAAAACGAATTACTAAACATGGAGATTTTATTAGAAAAATTGACGGAACATCATTAATCACAATTAATATTACTTCAAACCCCTTTCGCTTCCTAATTACTTTACTTCATGAGTTAGCCCATTTTAAAGTTTCAAAATCATATCAATATAGAGTTAAACCACATGGTTTAGAGTGGAAGTTAGCTTACCGAGAAATATTACTTCCTTTTTTAAATCCCAATATTTTCCCTGAACCTATTTGTGGTTTATTAGCCCATCATATGAAGAATCCTAAAGCAAGTACTGATCGTGACTTCGAACTAGTTATGGCTTTACGAGATTATGACCCTCCGTCAAAAAAAATATTGATAAATGAGATAAAAAATGGCAAAAAATTTATTTTAGAAAATGGTAGAGTTTTTGTTAAAATAAAACAACGAAGAAAACTTTTTGAGTGCATGGAAAAAGCGACAGGTAAAGTTTATATTTTTAGTCCAAATTCAGAAGTAAAACCTGTTCACTCTTAAGTTTTGAGATACATTTCTCTAACTTTTTTAAAGAGATCTGATGAATAAACAAAATTAGAAACGGATCCATTATCTGTATTGAAAATATCTTCTTTAGTACCTTCCCAAGCTTTATCTCCATTTTGTAGAAATACAATTTTCTCACCAATTTCCATAACAGAATTCATATCATGTGTGTTAATGACTGTGGTAATATTATATTCTCTGGTGATTTCTTGTATTAAGTTATCAATCAAAATAGCTGTTTTTGGATCTAATCCTGAGTTGGGCTCATCACAAAACAAATATTTGGGATTCATAACAATAGCACGAGCAATAGCCACACGTTTTTTCATACCGCCTGAAATTTCATCTGGAAATTTTTCATTAGCATTAATAAGATTTACTCTATTAATCACTTTATTTGCTCGATCACGAACTTCACTTTCTTCTTTATTGGTAAACATCTGCATAGGGAACATTATATTTTCTTCCACTGTCATAGAGTCAAAGAGGGCACTACCTTGGAAGACCATCCCAACTTCTTGTCGAAGAACAGAGCGTTCTTTGGTGCTCATTGTTGTAAAAGCTTTATTTTCAAATTCAATATGACCAGAATCAGTCTCTATAAGACCAAGCAGACACTTCATAAAAACTGTTTTTCCCGATCCACTTTGGCCAATAATTAGATTCGTTTTTCCTTTATCAAAAACTGTTGATATTTGATTTAGTACGGTGGTACTGTCAAAAGCCTTACTTATATTTTTTACATTTATCATCTATGTTAGCAATAGTTGGGTGATAAGATAATTTAGCAAGATTATAACAACACTAGTCCAAACGAAGGAAACTGTACTTGCTTTTCCTACTTCTAAAGCTCCACCAGTCATGAAATATCCGTGAAACGAAGGAATTGTAGCTAGTACAAAAGAGAAAAATCCAGTTTTTATAAATGCATAGGTAACGTGAAAAGGAATTAAATCCATTTGAATACCTTCAATAAACTCACCACTAGATGAGAATCCACCATAAACACATCCAATGTAGCCTCCGAAAATGCCTAGGAACATTGAAGCGCATATCACTAGTGGATATAATGAAAGGGCAATAATTTTTGGAAAAATTAAATAGTTGTATGTATTAATTCCCATAACTTCTAAAGCGTCAATTTGTTCAGTTACTCTCATTGTACCAATACTGGAAGTTATGTAAGAACCAACTTTTCCAGCCATAATTATTGAAATAAAAGTTGGTGCAAATTCTAAAACTACAGATTGACGTGTTGCAAAACCAATAAGATTTTTAGGAAGTAAAGGATTTTCAAGATTTAATGCAGTTTGAATTGAAACTACTCCACCAACAAAAAAAGAAATAAAGGATACTATTCCCAGAGATCCGATGATTAAGACATCAATATCTTTTAAAATTAGTTGCTTAAGGATATTCCACTTCGTGAATTTTCCAAAAACACTTTGGAGCATTAAAAAATATTTTCCAATGTTAGAAAGAAATTTCATACCCTTTCAAAGGTAGCTATTTTAGGTAATAATGACTTTACTTTTGGAGATAGAATTTTAGGTAATTACTAAATTCTATAGGCAATTGCATTAATATTCATTCCAGCTCCGACTGAAGCAAAAAGAATTAGATCTCCATTTTTAAGTCTGTGACCACCGTAATTTTCCTTTAGAACTAAATCAAATAATGTGGGAACAGTAGCTACAGAACTATTCCCAAATTCTTGAATGTTCATAGGTAAAACATCTTCAGGCATTGGTTTTTTATAAAGCCTAAAAAATCGCTTTATAATAGCGTCATCCATTTTTAGGTTAGCTTGATGGATAAATATTTTTTTAACATTCTTAATGTCTTCTCCAGAAGTTTCTAAGCAAGTTTGTAAAGCTAGCGGAACTTTGTTCAATGCAAATTCATAAACTTTACGCCCAAGCATTTTTATATATTTAGTACCTTTTCCTGAGTTATTAGCAGGACCGTAAAAAATAAAATCAGCTTCTCCCTCTGCAGTATAAGTTACAGTTTTGTGTGATAAAATCCCTCCTTTTTCCATTGACGCCTCAATCAAAGATGCTCCTGCGCCGTCAGCATAGATCATAGAGTCTCGATCGCTATGGTCTAATACACGTGATAATGTGTCTGCTCCAATTACTAGACATTTCTTTGCCATACCTGCTTTTATAAAAGCAGTTGCTTGGATTACACCTTCTACCCATCCTGGACATCCAAATAAAATATCATAAGCAACACAATCAGGACTTTGTATCTTTAATCCTGCCTTTATCTTAGAAGCCAAAGATGGAAGTGTATTTACTTGATTTGATTCTAAAGCAATGTCACCTACATTGTGAGCTGTTATAATATAGTCGATAGTTTCTTTATCTACTTCAGAATCTTTAATTGTTTTTTTCGCAGCTTCAATTGCTATATCTGCTACAGTTTCGTTATCTCTAATATAACGACGTTTTTGTATACCTGTTATTGCTTTGAATTTTTCTATTATGACTTCATTTGAATTATCGATAGCCACACCATTTGTATCGTAAAATAAATGATTTGAAAAAACTGAATTTA
>CACLGW010000027.1 GCA_902606525.1 uncultured Bacteroidota bacterium
CATTTTTTTTACTCGGACATGTACTGTGCCTGCTGAAATTAAAAGCCTTTTCGATATATCTGTAAATGGAATCCTTGAATTATCAATTAATATATCTAAAATTTGGCGATCAATCTCATCTAAATTTACTTTACTCATATTGATTAATTTAAAAGTATAAAAGTTGCAAATTTAATTAAAAAAAGAGAAATATTTTGAGAATTTTTGCCACAAATCATCTATCCAATGAAAATAATTTATAAAATTTGCTGTTTTTAATGATTTTGTCTTTAATAAAAGGTAAAGTTTCGTTACTGTCATCGCCAGATAGTTTAATGTTTCTATGTGACTTTAATTTATTTAGATAGGTACCATAAGAATGAAGGGTAGGAAGAAAAACAATCTCTCCATTTATTAATTCCTCAATGTATTGAATTGCAATTTGTTGATTTTCTAAAATCATACCATTAACAGTAATATTGACATTAGAAACAATCAAATCGACAAAGTTTTTCATGTTTTGGGGAATATTCAAATAGTCATTTACACCTGAAGTAGCATTATTGTTAAGTAAATAATTAAACAAAATCTTAAATGACTCGAAAATATATTTTTTAGAATATTCTCTGTCATAATCTCCAGGAAAATGGCCCGCTTCAAAAAGAATAGTTGGAGTCCCGGATTTTGAGAATAGGTCACCAACACAATTTGGATTAAAAGTATCATCATATCTAGATATACCATTTGGTAATTCTTTTTTCAAAGACTTATAAATATGAGCTATAGCTGACATAGCAGAACTTCTAGCAGGTGTTATTGTTCTCTCTAAATCAGCAGATGGAGCTAAAAAAGAAATTGTAGAAGGTCCACCATTTCTTCCAGCACCGTAAATCGTTCTTTGTCCATGAAGATTTAAAGCATAGTCTGGAGTTATACGTTCATAAGCCTGAATTAACAATTGACTTTCAGGTTGTGTAAGCTTTAAAGCATCACGATTTAAGTCAATTTGATTAGCATTTAGACGGCTATATGATTTAGATCCATCAGGATTTAATTGAGGAATTATAAAAAAGGTAAAAGCTGATAAAATACTTTTTTGTTTAGAGTCCAAAAGCCAAGGAACTAATTCAAATAAAGCTTTTGTTGTGGTTGTTTCATTACCATGCATTTGTGACCACATCAGGATTTTTTGTTTACCAAAACCTATTTGTAATTCATATATGGGTAGGCCTTTGACTGAATACCCTAAAATATTATTTATTATTAGCTCAGAATAAACATCTAAAAAATTTTTAAGAAGCTTAGGTGGAAAATACCTTTTATTTTTCATTTTTTTTTAAGTATAATATACAAATGTAAACATCAATTAGTTTACATATATAATTTACAGATGTAATTTATTTGAAATAATTCTTAAAAAAATCTAGTCAAAATTTACAATTGTAATTAAATTTTATATTTAATTACATAAATTGTTAATAATCAATTTTTTAAATTTATAATCTAAAGTAAAGATGTTAATTAATTTTACTTGTTTTATTCTAAATTGATTTGTATATTGTTACTATAAGTTTTATTTAGTTACAATGTTAAACGTTAATGACTTTCTTTTTCGCTTAGAAAAAATCATGGATAGCCATCAATTAAATGCTACTGCTTTTTCAGAATTAATTGGTGTAGAGCGTTCTTCTGTTTCTCACATTCTTTCAAAACGAAATAAGCCTAGTCTAAATTTTGTTTTAAAAATTTATAATGCTTTTGAAGATGTGGAGCTAAAATGGTTATTATTGGGTGAAAAGGATTTGAATAAAACTTCCATGCACAAAGATGATAATCTCAATAAAAACGATGTGATAGATAATATCGTTAAGAATAATAATCTATCTGAAAATGAAAAAGATCATAAAAATAATTCTAATATTATAGAAATCGTTCAATTTTATGAAGATGGGAGCTTTCGTTCATTTTTACCCAAAACTTAGTACTTTTGTCGCCGATGAGGCGATTATATTTTTTACCATTAATTTATTTTTCTTGTTACTCGGTTAATCGTGACTGTGTGAATTTTCAGCATGGTAAATTTAAGTTTACTCAAATAATAAATGGAGAGTTAAAAAGTTCATATTTTACTCGTGATTCGCTTTATGAAATTGAAAATTTTGAAGGAAAGATTGATACTGCTTCTATTCGTTGGGTAAATGACTGCGAATTTATTCTTACTAAACTGAATCCAATATCTAATCAAGACAAACGTCCAATTCAAATGCGGATTATCAGTACAAATAAAGATACCTATACGTTTGAATATTCATTAGTCGGTGACAGAAAAAATATACAACGTGGTACAATCCAAAAAATAGATTAGAGTGTTTTCGCCTGATATTATTGCAGCCTTTCTTACACTGACTTTCCTAGAAATAGTTTTAGGTATTGATAATATCATTTTTATTTCAATTTTGGCTAATAGGTTTGATGAAAAAAAACAAAAAAAACTTATTCAAATTGGTCTTTTGCTTGCAATGTTTATGCGAATTGCTATGTTAAGCGGGATAACTTTTTTAATTCAAATGAAAACCACTTTGACAACGATAAATTTATCCTGGTTTTCTTCTGAAATTTCAATCCAAGCTTTAATCCTTTTAGGAGGAGGATTATTTTTGTTACACAAGAGTACCATTGAAATTTTTAGAAAAGTTGAAGATATTAAGGATAGCTCAATAACAAGAAATAAAAAGGGCATGACATTTACCAAAGCCTTATTTCAAATTGTGTTAATTGATATTGTATTTTCGTTTGATTCGATACTAACTGCTGTTGGAATGACAAATGGTATCCCTTTTGCTTTATTTATAATGATAACTGCTGTAATTATTTCAATTATTATCATGATCGCATTTGCTTCTCCAGTCAGTAATTACATAAATAAACACCCCTCATTGCAGATTCTAGGCTTGTCCTTTTTATTATTGATTGGATTTATGCTAATTGCTGAAGCCGCTCATATATCTGAAACAAATATATTTGGAGAGAGTGTAGGAAAAATACCTAAAGGATATTTGTATTTTGCTATAGCTTTTTCATTAGGTGTTGAGATGTTAAATATGAAAATTAGGAAGAATAAAGGTTAAAAATCCATAGTTATTTGAGGCTCATCACCAATATCTTTAATAGTTTCGTCAGATGAAACTTCAATATCCATATGGTTATCTGTTTCTGTCTTATATTCGTATTCTAATACCTCTTTAAGCTCAATAATCTTTATTTTTTTTTCTGTTAATTGATTTCCAAGCGCTTTAAATCCTTTTACAGAGATAAATTCCTCTACGTTAATTTCCAAGGGAGCTATTTGTTCTTTTCCTCTTGGTTTTTCAAAAATTACTTCAAGAATAGGCCTCCATTCGGTACTGACGTAAATTAATTTCCCTCCTTCTTTAATAAAAACATCCTCTCTTTCGGGATGATCTAAAAGGAATCTCTTAATAAATGAGCGCCTTTTAATAGGATCAAAATAAACTGCAGTTAGGGGTTTTATGGGGTTCCATTTTTCAATATGCCTAACTTTATCATCAAAGTGCAAACTTAATTCAGGGGAAACAGTTCTTACAGTCCCCTGATTACTGATAATTAAAATTTTATCATCTCCTTTAAAGTCGCCAAGTAATTTTCCTCTTTCTTCAACATTTATTCGGCGTATTGTTTCATCAAACCAAATTTTACGCGGCTTAAGTGTTGACACTCCTTTTTCTTTTAATTCTACTCTACGAATAGGATATTTAGTAACAGTGTTTCCACGAACAGAACGGCCTTTAATTTGTAGATCAGCAAAGTCTAAATCCCATTTAATTTTTTTAATTGAGTTAAGATTTCTGAGTAATATGTTTACCACTTCTGCTTCGCCATTTGGATTAGCTGAAAAATAAAATACTACAGATTGGGATTTTCCTTGAGTTAAGTCATAAATTTTTTCTCTAGTTACCCCAGTAACTGCAAACCGTTTTATAAATGAAGTACCACCTTTTCCGTCCCTATAAATCATATTATAAATTGTACGCTGGTCTTTCTTCTTGAAAACAGCGGCATGAATTATATTTTTTCCAACAAAAACTTTACTTTCTACTTTTACTACCTGCATTTTTCCATCTTTGGAAAATACTATTATATCGTCTATATCTGAGCACTCGCAAACCATCTCATCCTTTCGCAAAGATGTTCCAATGAACCCTTCTTCGCGATTCATATAAAGTTTTTGATTACGAACTACCACTTTTCGAGCGTCTACATCATCGAAAATCCTAATTTCTGACTTTCTCTCTTTCTCAGGCCCGTAGGTCTTTTTTAAGTGAGTAAAATAGCGAATAGCATATTCGATTAAATGATCTAAATTGTTCTTAACCTCTGAAATATTACCTTCTAACGCTTCAATGTTTTGTTGTGCTTTGTTCAAGTCAAACTTTGAAATACGTTTAATTCGTATTTCTGTGAGTTTAATAATATCTTCTTGAACAACAGAACGCTTCAATTTTGACACAAAAGGCTTTAATCCATAATCAATTAAGGATAAAACCTGATCCCAAGTTTCAGCCTCCTCAATGTCACGATATATTTTATTTTCAATAAATATACGCTCTAAAGAGGCGTAATGCCATTGATTTTCTAGATCTTGAAGATGAACTTCTAACTCGCTTTTAAGTAACTGAACCGTATTATCTGTGGATATTTTAAGTATTTCAGAAACACCTATGAAATTAGGTTTATTTTCTATTATTAAACAACCCAGGGGTGAAATCGAAGACTCACAGGAAGTAAATGCATAAAGTGCATCAATAGTTTTATCTGGCGAAATATCATTAGGAAGATGAATCAAAATCTCAACCGCTGAAGAAGTGTTATCTTCAATTTTTTTAATTTTAATTTTCCCTTGATCGTTTGCTTTTAAAATGCTATCAATTAAGCTTGAGGTGTTGGTGCTAAATGGAATTTCATTTATGACTAAAGTTTTCTTATCCAGTTGATTTATTCGTGCTCGGACACGAATCTTTCCCCCTCTTATTCCGTCATTATAATTTTGAATATCAATTATTCCTCCAGTTTGAAAGTCAGGATAAATAGAGAACTTTTTACCTTTTAAGTGCCGAATACTTGCATTTAGCAATTCATTAAAATTATGGGGTAGAATTTTAGTTGAAAGACCTACAGCGATTCCTTCTGCACCTTGTGCTAACAAAAGAGGAAACTTAACTGGTAAATGAATGGGCTCTTTTTTTCTTCCATCATAAGACAATTGCCATTCGGTCACCTTTGGACTAAACACTACTTCTAATGCAAATTTTGATAATCGCGCCTCAATATAACGAGATGCTGCTGCACTGTCGCCAGTAAGAATATTACCCCAATTTCCTTGCATGTCGATTAGCAACTCTTTCTGACCAACCTGAACCATTGCATCGCCAATACTTGAGTCACCGTGAGGATGATATTGCATCGTATGCCCAACAATATTTGCAACTTTATTATAACGCCCATCATCAAGATCTTTCATGGAATGAAGTATTCTTCTTTGCACAGGTTTTAAGCCATCTTCAATTGCGGGAACTGCTCTCTCAAGAATTACGTAAGAAGCATAATCTAAAAACCAATCTTTATACATTCCAGTAACCCGTTTTAGGGCATTACTGGGTTCTTTGTCTAAAAAATTTTCATGCTCCTCCATCTTTTTATTCAATCGCTTCTATTTGATCCTCAAGAAGGTCTAACTCTACTTTGAGATTATTAATAATAAACTTTTGTCGATCAGGAGTGTTTTTCCCCATATAGAAAAGTAATAATTCTTCTATTGTGGTTTGCTTATCAAGCATTACGGGATCTAAACGAATATCATCTCCAATAAAAAATTTGAATTCATCAGGAGAAATTTCTCCTAGGCCCTTAAAGCGTGTAATTTCAGGTTTTCCCTTAAGTTTCTTAATTGAGTCTTTTCGTTCTTGATCACTGTAGCAGTAAAATGTTTGTTTTTTGTCTCGAACTCTAAATAAAGGTGTTTGTAATATATAAAGATGTCCCTCTTTAATAAGTTCTGGAAAAAATTGTAAAAAGAAAGTGATTAATAAAAGGCGAATATGCATGCCATCAACATCAGCATCTGTTGCAATCACAATGTTATTGTAACGTAGATCTTCCATACTATCTTCAATGTTAAGAGCAGCCTGAAGTAAATTAAATTCCTCATTTTCATAAACTATTTTCTTACTCATTGAGAAACTATTTAAGGGTTTCCCCCTTAAACTGAAAACAGCTTGGGTATTAACATCTCTCGACTTTGTAATTGATCCACTGGCAGAATCACCTTCAGTAATAAAAATAGTAGAATCCAATCGGCGATCCTTTTTGAGATCTGATAAGTGAACACGACAATCACGTAATTTTTTATTGTGTAAATTTGCTTTTTTAGCTCTTTCTTTTGCAAGTTTCCTGATTCCTGAAAGCTCTTTTCGTTCTTTTTCCGCTTGAATAATTTTTTTTTGAATTGCTTCGCCAACAGTTGGATTTTTATGTAAGAAATTGTCCAGTTGGGTAGCTAAAAAATCTATTATGTAGCTTCTTACCGAGGGCATACCTCCTCCCATCTCAGTTGAACCAAGTTTCGTCTTTGTTTGGGATTCAAAAATAGGCTCCATCACTTTTATACTAACTGCAGAAATTATTGATTTCCTAATATCAGAAGCTTCATAGTTTTTTCCATAATACTCTCTTATGGTCTTTACTATACCTTCACGAAATGCTGCTTGGTGAGTCCCCCCTTGAGTAGTATGTTGTCCATTAACAAATGAATGATATTCTTCACTGTATTGTGATTTGCTATGGCTTAAAGCAACTTCAATATCCTCTCCTGTCAAGTGTATAATTGGATATAATAGATCATTTTCAGTAGTTTGATCTTTTAATAAATCCTTTAATCCATTTTCAGAATAAAACTTTTCCCCATTAAGGTCAATAGTTAATCCAGGATTTAGATAAACATAATTTTTCAGCATGCGTTCAACATACTCCAAACGATACTTATAATTTTTAAATATTTTACTGTCAGGTGAGAAAATAACGCGAGTACCTCTTCGCCTAGTAGAGTTCTCTACAGGGAGGTCTTTAACTAAATGCCCAAATTCAAAAGTAGCTGATTTGATTTCTTTATCTCGATTTGACTCTACAGTAAAGCTTTCTGATAGTGCATTTACAGCCTTAGTACCCACTCCATTGAGTCCAACGGACTTTTTAAATGCCCTCGAGTCGTATTTACCTCCCGTATTCATTTTAGAAACTACGTCAACTACTTTTCCAAGTGGAATTCCACGGCCAAAATCCCTAACACTTACTATATTATCTTTTATAATAATTTCAATAGTTTTACCAGCACCCATGACAAATTCATCAATGCAATTGTCCAGAATTTCTTTTAATAAAATATAAATTCCATCATCAGGTGAGGATCCATCACCAAGTTTTCCTATGTACATTCCAGGACGCATACGTATGTGTTCTTTCCAATCTAGGGAACGTATATTGTCTTCAGTATAGGAGGTTAACTTATCCATTTAATTACATTACAAATATAGATATTGCAAGACTAAACAAAAGATCTTTATAATTCAAGAAATCAACAATTACAATCATTTTTTTGTTAAAAAGTAATAAAACTCATTATTTAAAAAAATAATGAGTTTCCTTATCATTTTTAATATATTATGCATTAATTATTAAACAAAAGCATGGTTAAATCATCTATAGAAAACTCAACAGGACCTTTATTACACACAGTCTTTTTTTGGCTAAAAAATCCCAAAAATCGAAAAGAAAGAGCCGATTTTGAAAAAGCAATTAGAAAATTAATAAACACTAATCCTCAAGCTATTGCAAATCATCTAGGTTGTCCAACAGGATCTCAAAACCGAGATGTAGTAGATAACTCATTTACTTATTGCTACACCATGAGCTTTCCTAATTTAAAAGCACAAGATGAGTATCAAACTGATCCATCACATATTTTATTTATTCAAGAAGCAAAGCATCTGTGGATTAAAGTTCGCGTACATGACTCAATTTCAATTTAACTTTGGAGAAAAATATTAAAACTTTCATTCTAATAAAGGGAAATATAAATTAAGTTTTTTGTTAATAGATAGTATTAAACATTAAATCGAAAATGCATAACATCTCCATCTTTAACAGTATAATCTTTACCTTCCAAACGTATTTTACCAGCTTCTTTTACTTTTAACTCTGAACCAAATTGTTCATAATCATCATAATTTATAACCTCAGCACGTATAAAACCATTTTCAAAATCAGAATGAATTACTCCTGCAGCCTGAGGTGCTAATGTTCCAATTGGAATAGTCCAAGCACGAACCTCTTTTTCCCCCGCAGTAAAAAAAGTTTGTTGATTTAATAAATCATAGGTCGATCTTATTAATTTAGATGCTCCAGCTTCTGTTAGTCCTAAATCATCAAGGAAAAGGTTACGTTCCTCAAAACTTTCTAATTCACTTATATCAGCCTCAATACTTACTGCTAAAACAATTAAACAAGATTCTTCTTTGACTAAAGTTGACTTTACTTTATCAACATAAATATTTCCAATTTTAGCAGAACTTTCATCAACATTACAAACATAAAGAACAGGCTTATCAGTTATCAATTGTAAAGGCTTTACATATTCTTTTCGATCATATAGGTTGAAATCAATACTACGGACATTATTTGATGCTTCTAACTCTCTTTTTAATTTATCAAGTACAAACTTTTCCTTTACTGCTTCTTTGTTACCTGTTTTTGCTGAACGATTAACTTTTTCAAGTTTTTTATCTATGGTTTCTAAATCTTTTAATTGAAGCTCTATATCAATTGTTTCTTTATCCCTTATTGGATCAACTGAGCCATCCACGTGTACAATATTATCGTCATCAAAGCATCTTAAAACATGAAGTATAGCATCTGTTTCTCTAATATTTGCAAGAAATTTATTCCCTAAACCTTCGCCTTTACTCGCTCCCTTTACTAATCCGGCGATATCCACAATTTCAACTGTTGCAGGTTGAACGCGCTCTGGTTTTAATAAAGTTTCTAGTTTTTCAAGTCTCTTATCCGGAACATTTATAACACCAATGTTTGGTTCAATAGTACAAAAAGGAAAATTAGCACTTTGAGCTTTTGCATTTGACAAACAATTAAATAAAGTTGATTTTCCTACATTAGGCAAGCCTACAATACCAGCTTTCATAAAATGAATAATTTTACCAAAAATAAGGTTTCTTTTATTTTAAATTTTATTTTTATTAAATCTATTAAATCTCAAATGATGTCCTACAATAAATACTTAATAATTCATGCTGATGATGCGGGTTTAGCATGGTCTGAAAATTATGCAACTCAAATTGGGATGCTTAATGGAAGTATTTCTTCTACAAGTCTTATGGTACCTTGTCCTTGGTTTTATGAAATGGCTAATTTTTGTTTAAATAATCCAAATTTAGATTATGGAATCCACTTAACATTAACTGGGGAGTGGAAAACGTACCCTTTTCGTCCCTGCCAATCAATAAATAATATACCCTCTCTAGTTGATAAATTTGGTCATTTTTATCCTAAACGAAATCTTATACATGACAAAGCAAAAACAGAAGAAGTTTATATTGAATTGAAAAGTCAAATTGAGACAGCTATAAATATGGGCTTGAATCCCTCTCATCTTGATTCACATATGTATACTTTAGGATTAAGACAAGACTTATTAGAAGTTTATAAGGATCTCGGTAAAGAATTTAAACTACCTATTTTATTGAGCAAAAAACTTATATCATATACAGGAGAAGATCCCAATAATTTTCAAATTGATGAAAAAATATGTTTAGAGTCAATTTTTATGGCATCATATAAAGAGTTTGAGAATAAAAATCTCTCATTTTTTTATAATAATCTAATAAATAATCTGCCTGATGGATTGTCAATTCTGTTGATTCACCCTGCCTTAAAAAGCGCAGAAATGGATCAAATTACAATAGATCATCCCAATTTTGGAAGTGACTGGCGTTCACAAGATGCAGCTTATTTTTCAAGTGATGATTGCAAAGAAAGATTAGAGAAAAATAAAATAAAACTTGTAAACTGGAAAAGTCCTGAAGTTCTTAATCTGCTGGATGCATAAATTGCTGTTTTCCAAGCAGAGTTTCTTCGGATTCTACATTTTTTTCGTCAGGTATACAACAATCAACAGGACATACTGCCGCACATTGTGGTTCTTCATGAAAGCCTTTGCATTCAGTACATTTATCAGTAACAATAAAATAGTATTCATCAGAAACCGGTTCTTGGAAACTTTCAGCATTAACATCCTTCCCATTTGGCAAAACAATATTACCCATTAAAGATGTACCATCTTTATAACGCCAATCCTCAGCACCCTCATAAATAGCAGTGTTTGGACATTCAGGCTCACAAGCACCACAATTAATACACTCATCTGTAATGATAATTGCCATAGTTATTTTCTTCCTTACATTAGCGCAAAAATAAGACCTAAAAAGTTCTTGAACAAAAGAAATGAATTTTAACTCAAAACGAATTAGTGCCTTAATTAATCTAGGCGATTACCTTAGGGGGTTTAATAAAAATGATCCTAGTTACTCAGATTTACAAAATTGTGTAAAAAAGGCTATTACTATTAATGGATGGTTTACTCAAGAAAACATAGAGAAAGTTTTTTCAAATTGGGCTATGGTCTTAGAGATTAATAAAATTAAAAAATGGATTAGTTTATACAATTTAAGAGAAATTGATAAGCCAAGGAATATCGCTTTAATTCTAGCAGGAAATATTCCAATGGTTGGATTTCATGATGTAATTTGTGTTTGGGTGAGTGGAAATAATGCCCAAATAAAATGTTCCTCAAAAGATAAAACCCTTCTACCATTTATGACTCAATTTTTAGAAAAAGAAGCAGGTGTACTTGCCTTTAGTTATTTAGATAAGCAATTTGAAAATTTTGATGCTATTATTGCTACTGGATCTAATAATTCTGCCAGATATTTCAAATATTATTTTGGAAAATATCCCCATATTATCAGAAGAAATAGAAATGGAGTTGCTGTTTTAAATGGAAAGGAAACAAAAAAAGAGTTAGAGGGTTTAGGTAATGACATACTCCAATATTTCGGTTTAGGCTGCAGAAATGTTTCAAAAATTTATATTCCTGTGAGTTATGATCTCAATTTTATCTTTGGAGGTCTTTATTCTCATTCAAAGGTTATAGAAAATGTCAAATATGCTAATAATTATGATTACAATAAAGCAATATACTTGATGAGTGAGTACAATTTTCTTGAAAATGGTTTCTTTATGATAAAAGAAGATAAAGAATTTAGTGCTCCAATTTCGTGCTTGCACATTGAATATTACTCTAATGAATTAGAATTACAAGAAAATTTAAAAATTAATAAAGAATCTATACAATGTATTGTCTCAAACATGCAAATTGAAGGAAAGATTAATTTTGGTAGTTCTCAAAGACCCGATCTTTGGAACTATGCGGATGATATTGATGTCCTTCTGTTTTTAAATAGTTTGATATAATTAATAATGTTAACAACTCCCAAAAAAAAAAATCTCTTAAAAGTCCAATATATTGAACTAATCACAATCTTTGTCCTCTTATAAATTATTTTTAAAAAACTTAAATTAGTTTAAAAAAAAAACCAAATAAAACTATCCAATTTTATTATGAAAATCCATAATTTTTGTGCAGGTCCTTCTATTTTACCAACTAAGGTCATGGATCAGGCGTCCAAGGCAGTAAAAGAACTTGACAAGTCTGGTTTGTCACTTATCGAAATCTCTCATAGAAGTAAAGTTTTTGTAGAGATAATGGAAGAAGCCTGCAAATTAGCACTTGAACTCACTAAACTTAAAGATAAAGGATATAAAGCATTATTTTTACAAGGTGGTGCAAGTCAGCAATTTATCATGAGCGCTTACAATCTTTTAAAAAATAAAGCTGGTTTCATAAATACAGGTACATGGTCTACAAAAGCTATGAAGGAAGCTAAATTACTTGGAGAGGTTATTGAAATTGCTAGCTCCAAAGAAGCTAATTTTAATTATATTCCTAAGGGTTACAATATTCCCTCTGATTTAGATTATTTACACCTTACCACAAACAACACCATTTTTGGTACACAGCTTAAAGATATTCCAAGCACCCAAGTTCCCTTGGTTGCTGATATGAGTTCTGATATTTTTTCTAGAAATTTTGACTACTCGAAATTTGACCTTTTTTATGCGGGCGCTCAAAAAAATATGGGACCAGCTGGAACTACTCTAGTCATTTTAAAAGAAAATATTTTTGGTAAAGTCTCACGTGTCATTCCCTCAATTTTAGATTATTCTATCCATGCAAAGAGTGGAAGTATGTTCAACACACCTCCTGTTTTTGCGGTTTACACCAGTTTACTAACTTTAAGATGGATAAAAAGTCAAGGAGGTATAGATTCAATTGGAGTTAAGAATGCTACCAAATCTAAATACTTATATGATGAAATCGATAGAAATTCAAAATTTATCGGTTTTGCTGCAGAAAAAGATCGAAGTGAAATGAATGCTACTTTCAATCTAGTAGACCCCGCGTTAACTGAATCATTTGATTTATTATGTGAATCTGCTGGAATAAGTGGTTTAAAGGGCCATCGATCAGTAGGGGGCTATCGCGCTTCCATGTATAACGCACTACCTATAGAGAGTGTCAAAGTTCTAATAAGCTGTATGCAAAATTTAGAAAAAAAATATTAAAAATATATTTATGAAAATACTAGCAAATGACGGGATCTCTCAATCTGGCATAAAATCTTTAACAGATAATGGTTTTGAAGTAATTACTACTAATGTAGCTCAGGAACAACTTGTCGACTTCATTAATAAAAATAATATTATTGGTTTACTTGTAAGAAGTGCCACCACTGCAAGAAAAGATCTAATTGATAACTGCCCTGGACTTAAGCTTATAGGACGTGGTGGTGTTGGGATGGATAATATCGATGTAGAATATGCTAAATCAAAAAATCTTCACGTGATCAATACTCCAGCCGCCTCCTCAGCCTCTGTCGCTGAACTTGTATTTGCACATTTATATGGTGGAGTTAGATTTTTATATAATTCTAATCGAAATATGCCACTAGAAGGAGAAGCAAATTTCAAAGGACTCAAAAAGGCCTATGCAAAGGGAGTTGAATTAAGAGGAAAAACCCTTGGTATTATTGGTTTTGGTCGAATTGGACAGGAAGTTGCGAAAATAGCCCTGGGCGTTGGTATGAATATTATTGCTTCAGATAAGTTTTTGAAAAAAGTATCTGTTATACTTTCACTCTCAACGGGTGACAGTATTGAAGTAAATATAGAAATTAAAGAGTTTGACTATCTGATATCTAATTCGGATTTTATTTCAATACATGTTCCTGCTCAAAAATCTTATATTCTTAATGCTGAGGTTTTTTCTAAAATGAAAAAAGGTGCTGGGATTATAAATACAGCAAGAGGTGGTGTGATCGATGAAGTTGCTCTAATTGATGCTTTGGATTCTGGGCATTTATCATTTGCAGCCCTAGATACATTTGAAAATGAACCTAAGCCAGAAATAAGACTTTTAATGCATGATAAGATTTCTTTAACTCCACATATTGGAGCTGCAACATTAGAAGCCCAAGATAGAATTGGAGAAGAACTTGCTGAACAAATATCTAAATTATTAAAATAAAAGTTTCAGTTTGTATTATAAACGTTTAAAAGAAAAATGGGGAATCAAATCTAATTTCCAACTGGTTATAGTTTTCATAGTCTTTGGGATAACAGGAACACTCAGCGTTAAAGTGGGCAAACCAGTCTTAGACTATATACAATTAAATGCAGAAAGTTTTGAATCTATTCCATTAGGATATTTAATCTATTGGACACTTAGGATTCTAATCATCTTTCCTATCTATCAGGTATTATTAATCATTATTGGTACCCTTTTTTTTCAATTTCGATTTTTTTGGAATTTTGAAAAACAAATACTTAAACGTATGGGTTTTAAACGATTTTTCAAGGACTCTTA
>CACLGW010000028.1 GCA_902606525.1 uncultured Bacteroidota bacterium
CTCTCAACAACTTTATTGGTATGATGTAATACTTAAAGTTAATGGAGAAGATACTGAAGAGTTTGAAAATGCTGTTGATGCTTATTATTCATCAGTAAATTTTCCAGAAGGTGTAACTATGAGTTTTTCATCTATTCCAATAAAAGGAATGGGATATGAGGATACTCATATTTTAAGTTTTGTAAGTCCTTCTTCTCAATCTTTAGCTAATTTAAGAGCATCACTTTCTGGAGAACAATGGGATAACTATGTTGATGTAGTTAGACCATTTACAGATAATGTAAGAGCTTCTACAGGTGTCGTCCCTTGGGTTTATAACGCAGAAGAATTTTATGGCATTGGTCAGGTTTGGGGTTTTAGAGTAAAGAGTAAAGATATTCCTGTATTTGCAAATGCATTTACTAAACTTATGGAAACTTTTGATTCTCCTGGTTTTGTAGGTTTAACTCAGGTAACACACGGTATAAGTAAAGGTGAAAATTTACTTATTTATGGGACATACCCTGACTTAAACTCTGCTTTTACTTTTGGTCCAAAAAATGATTCAGAAAGTCAAGCTTTTGGAGAGTTTTTTAACATAACAGGTGAAATTTCCGAATTTACTCAATCTTGGACAAGGCTTCTAATAAAAGTCTATAACTAAATAACTAATATAGAAGCCCTTTAATTAGGGCTTTTTTTCTAAATTAAAGATGTAAAAAACTTACTAACTATTTTCAACGTTAGAGGTTCATATATATTAAGCTCTCGTAGATAATAGTCGAATAAATAGCTTGAAGCCCCCTATATTGAGCCCTCCCAAGCGGAGGGTTTTTTTATATCCTCTTCATTATGTTCAGAAACAAAACACGTAGTAGAGTCAGAGTTTTTTATTTTAGCATCTTAAATATTAGGATTAAGATAATGATAGAAAATTTACCAATTTGGATTGACTTAACTTTTATATTCACTTTTGTATTGACAATAATTTTATTTCATTTCTCAAATGGAGAACCAAAAAAGTTAACACTCTTTATTATTGTCTGGTCTATAATGCAGTCAATATTGGCATATATCGGATTTTACCAAAATACGGACTCTATCCCTCCTAGATTCGGGTTAGTGCTGATTCCAATAATATCCTTAATTATTTATGGATTGCTTCCTAGACAGCAAAAATGGTTTTCTGAGACAAGACAAATTAAAATTAGCACGTTTCTACATTCAGTTAGGATACCTATTGAAATTGTTCTATTTGGATTATTCATCAATGATATGATACCTGAATTAATGACATTTGAAGGTAGGAACTATGATATTTTAGTAGGAATTACCGCACCAATTATTGGTTGGCTATTTTTAAAAGAAAAAATAAGTAAGAAAATTCTAATAGGGTGGAATATCATTGGTTTGTTCTTTGTTGTATTTATTTTTTTTAATGGAATGTTGTCAGCTGAACTACCATTTCAGCAGTTTGGGTTTGCACAACCTAATCGAGCAGTAAATTATTTTCCATATGTCCTATTACCAGCTACTATAGCACCAATAGTAATTTGGACACATATTTCGGATATAATTAAACTCAGAAAAGAAATATAAACTATCTAAAAAATCCCAAAAATAAATATTTAAATCATCAGCATATCCTCTTCATTAAGTTCAGGAAGAAAAATACGGAGTAGATATATTGTAGATTTTGGGTATCTTGTTATATCCACAATAAATAAGATGAAAAAGCTACTTCTTCTTTTACTATTCGTCCCTTTGGTTTCTCTTGGACAAATGGATTATTATGTTTCAGCAAAAGGAGGTCTAAATGTTCGTGAGGCTCCTCAAGCCAAAGCAAAAAAAGTATCAACTCTTTCATATGGCACATTTGTTTCAATTGAATCAAGAACAGCTATTAAATTGGCTATAAACGATACTGATAAAAGAACAGGGGTTAAAAAACAAATTGAAGGGGAGTGGGTTAAAATTATTTCAGAAAATAATATCTCTGGATATGTTTTTGACGGATATTTAATTCAATTTAAACCCCATCCTTGGACTATTTTTACAACAGTTTCGCAAGCATCTTTGAATATCAAGGAAATAAATTTAAAATCAGAGAGGATAGAAATTACATACAATCTCTTAACAGAATATTATAAAACCCTAAAAGTTGGAGAAATTGTGCAATTAGTCCCTTTAGAAAAGGAGTTACCAAATTTAGAATTCATAGTTAAAAGTGTTGAAAAAGTAATATATCTGGAACCTGATTTGGCACAAGATTGTTGTGATGAATATAAAGTTGAAGCAATAATTCTAGAAACACTACCGAAAAAATATATTGATTTTAATAAAGAATATATTAATTCGTTAATTGTTCATCCACCAGTAAAGAATGCTAAATTTATCGATATTCCAAGAATAAAAGCTGGTCGATTTGGGGATACATATCGAAGTTGGCTTGATTTTGATAATGATGGAAATCCAGATGTTCGCCAGCAATCTGATGATAAAAGAGATGTAACAGATATTCTTATAAATGGTAATTGGGTTGAACTAATGATAGGGGTTCCAATGTAATATTTAGGACTATTAGGCATATCCACTTCATTAAGTTCAGGAAGAAAAACACGGAGTAGAGATATTGTAGATTTTTTATATTAGTAGCTTATTAACCATAAATCAATTAAAATGAAAAAATTATTAATAGCGATAGCTCTTTTGCTTTCAGTTTCTTTGACTGCTCAGGTAGCAGTATTTCATCCAGTTAAAATCCCCCAAAACCAAATAGAAAAATTCCTGGAAGTTGAAACTAATTATAGTCAGAAAGTCGCACAAGATGCAGTAAATAAAGGAAATTTAGTCTGGTGGGCATTAATGAAATCATTCAATACTACAGCTGATGATTACAATTATATGTGGGTTAATGTTTATAAAGACATTGATGCAACAGTAGCTCCCTCATCAAACTGGTGGACAAATTCTGAAGACGTTGTAGGCGTTAAACCACAACTACTATATGATGGATGGAGTGGAGGCAAAGCTGACAGGAGATACTTTTATCAAATTAAACAACAAATTGACTCGGGTGAAGAAGGAAAGTTTGTGATTTTCAATTTTGCTTCACCAAAAAATATTGACAAAGTAATATCTGATAGCAAAAATTATGTTGCTCCTAGATTTAAAAAGGTTATGAAGTCAGCCGGAATGACAGGCTGGGGTTATGCTACAAAGATTACTCCTCAGGGAGAAAATTATGCTTCCTTTATGACTTACGATGCCTTTGATTCTATGTCAAATTTAATGAAACATTTATCTGGAGACGGCGCAGCGATTAAATCACTAGATTTAGATAAACTTGAAAGAATTGATTGGGAGTCACGCTATGTTCTTGAAATAGTTTCTTCTACATCTTCAAATTAATCAGAAAGAATTAAAGGTTTTAAATAAATATCCAAATTAAATCCCTCCCAAATGGAGGGTTTTTTATATCATCGGCATATACTCTTCATTAAGTTCAGGAAGAAAACACAGAGTAGAGATATTATAGAGTTTTCTATATTAGCAGCTTATTAACCTTAAATCAATTTGAATGAAAAGGCTTTCTTTTTCCCTTTTAACAATAGTTGTATTATCGTTCATAATAGTTCACAGCTGTTCCTCTGAAGAAGATGATACTATAGCTCCAAATGTAGTCCAAACTCCAGAACCAGAACCCTCAGCTCCAACTCAATACTCCCTTACAGTAACTGCAGGAGAAGGAGGAACAGTCTCAAGTGAAGGAGGGACATATGACGAAGGGACTGATGTAACTATTACTGCAACACCAAGTGAAGGTTATCGTTTTACAGGATGGGAGGGGAATGACTCCACAAGTGAGAGTCTAACAATAACTCTAAACTCAAACCAAACTTATCAGGCACTTTTTGAATTAATACCAATTTATACATTATCTGTTACGACAAGTGAAGGTGGAACAGTTTCAACTGAAGGAGGGGAATACCAAGAAGGAACTGAAATAGAAATAACAGCTATGCCTGATGAAGGATATAGATTTATAGGATGGGAAGAAAGCGCTTCAGTTTCAGAAACACTCATAATAACTTTAGATTCAAATCAAACCTATCAAGCCCTTTTCGAATTAATTCCTCCTGTTCAATATACCTTAACTTTAACAGCATCCGAAGGAGGAACTGTTTCAACCACGACCGGCGGGGTAACATATGACGAAGGAACTATAGTAACTATTACTGCAACACCAAGTGAAGGTTATAGTTTCGTAGAATGGACAACCCCTGATGGAAGTCGCTGGGGAAGTTCAAATTTGAATGTAACTATGTTCGAAAACCGAAGCTTTCAAGCAGTTTTTGAACTAAATCCTATTTTTACCTTTTCAATGAATACTACAGGGGTAGCAAATGACCCTGAAATATTTAATTATGATATTTATGCAGATTATAAGGAAAAAACAGTTGACTTTTATCCATTTGCATTTTTCGCATCAGACCTGTCGCAAAATGTAATCAATGGGATTAACCTAGCTTTAAAAACGGCTGCAGATGTGTTTGGCAAATATGGTCCTGTAGAATATTGGGTTTTTGGAACCGATAAGCAAGCCTCGTTGGATTTAATAAACAAGTTTTGTGAAAGAAGAGAAACTTTGAACCAATGGACCATGTCAGAATGTTTAGCTAGAGAAACAGATGAAAGTCTAGATTATTCCATGATAGCTTATCAAATGATTGGCGAGGGCGTAATTAAAAATAATAGACCTCGCGGAGGAGCTGCTCATAATGGAGGTTCTCAATGGGGGATTCATAAAATGTCTCATTCTTATCCTTTTAGTTTTGATAATTTATTTGAAGGAATTCCACCACAAGATGACTTTAAAACCGTTTTACACGAATACTTCCACGTTGTTCAGCTCTCAAGTGTTTACAGTTTAGAATATGAAAAAATGGATGACACTCTTAAGCCAAATAAAACTATATGGTTAATGGAAGGAGGAGCAGAGTATATGGCAAATTATACTTTATTCAAACTCATTAATAATGGAACGTTATCTTTTGAAAAATCCTGGGGCTCACTAAAAGAAAAAATGTCACAAAAAATGGAAAATGGTAAAAGATTTTTTCAACAAGATTGTCCAAATAGTCTTTTAAATGAATTTAATCATCAATTTTGTAGAGACCCAGGATATGATTTAGGTTCTTGGGGAGTAGCTTATTTGCTAAATAAAGTAAATAATCAAAATGCACTTCTTGAAATATTTTATCCCAACCTTAAAGAACTTGGATTTGAGGGAGCATTTAATTTATCATTTGGATATTCGACGGCTGAATTTTATAATGAATTTTATGAATTTCTTAAACTCCCTACAGAACAACAACTAGAAATCATTCCTGATATTTAAATCATCGGCATATCTTCTTCATTAAGTTTAGGCATTTCTTTATATATTGAAATGAATTCATTTTTATGAAAAAGGAATACCTATTTAATGCAGTTGCTATTTTTGTTTCAATATTAGGCTCTTTTGGGGTTGAACGACTTATTGAGGATAGAAAAGAAAAAAATGAAAATGAAGTATTAAAGACTAATTTAGTCCACGAATTAGAGCAGAATTATTACTCGCTTTTGGCTTTGAGAGCAACTTTAAACTCTGTTATAGATGTCTCTGATAGTATAACTTCAAATTGGAAAAATATAGATTCAAAAAAAATTATAAATTTCCATCAGGATAATATTTATGATATTAATGAGAGGTTAGAATTTATTTTATCTAACTCTTATGGATTTACAGAAAAGAATATGTATTTAAATTCACTTGTTAATTCAGGTTTAATATTAAAAATTAAAAGTACCACTCTGCGAAATCAAATAGAGTCTATTAATCTTTTGGTAAGTGGAGGTAATTTAAACTCTAATCAAGATGTAAAGCAAAATATTTTGGATTGGTTTAAAATAAAATCAGAGAAAGAGCGCAATCTCGATAATAATTTTTTGTTTGATAAACATAAAGATTTTAAATTATTAAGATTGCTTACTTTAAGGAGAAGAAATGAAGTCTATAAATTAAGTTTGGTTGAAGCTAACATTAAATTTCTTGAAGAAATTATAGCTGAAATAAAAGCTAATGGATTATTCTAAATCATCGGTAATACCCTCTTCATTTAGTTCAGGAGTAGAGATATTGTAGAGTTTTTTATATTAGGGGCTTATTAACCATAAACCAAAAACAATGAAATATATCACATTTCTATTATTTTTCCCACAATTAATTTTAGCTCAGGTCGACTTTGACCCAGGATCAATGGGAAAAGATTTTCAAAGAAGTCTTAATCTGGACGAACCTTATCAACTCACTTGGTTATCAAAAGAAAGAGAGGGAGTTCCAAAAGGACAAATAATAAAAAAGTCTCATAAAAGTAAAACCATATATCCTGGAGTAAATCGTGATTATTGGATATATGTTCCAGCAAATTATGATAAAAAGACTGAATCTAATCTTATAATATTTCAAGACGGAGAGTGGTATTTATTTGGAGATGATTTTAAAGCAGGTGTGACATTAGATAATATGATAAGCTTACGGTTGATACCACAAACAATAGGAATATTTATAAATCCAGGGGATAAGTTAGTTGGAGAAAAGAGTATTTGGGATGGGCATAAGGGTGATATTACTAATAGAAGTTATGAGTATGATTCAACGACCGACAAATATCCTAAATTCTTGATTGAGGAAATTCTTCCAGATGTCAGAAAAAAGTATAATATCACAGAAGAACCAAAAAGAATTGTAATTGGTGGAATAAGCTCAGGGGGTATCTGTGCTTTTAATGCAGCATGGCATAGACCAGACGTTTTTGGAAAAGTGATAAGCCACTGTGGAAGTTATACCAATATTAGAGGGGGTGACATATATCCACAATTAGTAAGACAATCTAAAAAGAAGGATATAAAAGTTTTTCTTCAATCTGGAGAAAAAGATGCAGATATTATTATTGGTTCTTGGCCATTAAAAAATAAAGAGATGGCTGCTGCACTTGAAAAAAGAGGGTACGATTACAAATTTGAATTTGGTGTTGGAGGCCACAGTTTGAAACATGGAGGCCAATTATTTCCTGAAACTTTAATGTGGCTATGGTCTGACTAAGAATAAATTGCCTAATTAGTGTCGATTTAAGTCTTAGGGTTTTTTTAAATCATCGGCATATTCTCTTTGTTAAGTCAAGGAAGAAAAATAAGGTGTATAATTAGAGTTTTCTATATTAGCCACTTACTAATCATAAATCAATTAAAATGAAACATAATATTTCAATGATTTTAATTTCTCTACTTATATATTGCTCTTGTTCCAAAAAAATAGATTCTTCAAAAAGTTCAATTATATATGAGATACCTGAAAACTATTTAGGAGCATTTGATACATTTTATAATTATATTAATACATTAAATAACAATGAATTAAGTGAAAATATTATGAGTGGATTTTTTAATGAAAATTTTTCTATTATTGGGAACCCTAATATAACATTCTCTAATATTTCAGAAATTACAAAAGCTTATAATGGAATTAGAAATCAGACCTATCCGTTCATTTGTAGTCCAGACGAATTTCAAAGATTGAAATTAGCTAAGCTAGCTTATTTACCATTGACAAAAAACTCAATTAATATTGCTTTGTTAGATGTTTTTCTTTGTTCTACTGAAAGGACCCCTAGTTACAAGATGAGTTTCATTTATCATTTAGTATTTAATGAATCCAAGGGGAAATGGCTTATGAACACCCTTACTGAGGTTAATCCTAAAAACTATCCTTTAAATTGGAATCAAATTGAAATAAAAGAGTCACATAAATATGCTCAAAATAAACCATTAAGTAAATTAACTCCGTTGCTGGCTTCAGAGTTGATGAGAGGAAATAAAACAATCAAATAATACAATAATCACTTTGAAAAAATACTTAATAAAATATACTTTTGAATTTTTGGTAATAGTAATGGGTATTTCAGTTTCTTTCTGGCTAAATAACTTAAACGAATCTTTAAAAAAAAGTAAAACGGAAGAGGATTTAGTAAACTTGTTAATTCTTGACTTAGAAAATAAAAAAAATGAACACCTTTCTGATATTAGGGTAGCCAAAAAGTCAATTGAAAGAATAAGTTTTACTTTAAATACTTGGGAAACTTCAAAAAAAATTGATACAACTTATTTAAAAGAAAATTTAGGATACCTAAGGTTGGACACAATGTATCTCAATGAACTCTCACCAATATACAACGGACTATCTAATACTGAGCTATGGGATAACCTTCCAGAAAATATTATAAATGACGTAAGTAATCTTTTTAGGCTAAGTTATACTGGATTAAAAATAAAGTTTCAAAAATTATCTGAATATAGTACACACTGTAAATTAAATTTTTTATTACCCAATGATTTAATTTTACAAAATATTGATATTAAAGAATTATACAAAAAGGTTAAAAAAGTTGATAAAGAGTTCATATTGTATACTAAATTAACTCTCTTTTCCGTGGAACAGATGAAAGAAAGTACAGAATCAATTATCGTTGAAATAGAAGATTTGATTAATTTATTAAAAATTTATAATAAAACTAAACCATAGGCATATCCTCTTCATTAGGTTAAAGAACTAATTTGTATCTTGGTTATTATTAACCATAAATTAATTATAATGAGAAAAAAATTTTTAATCTTTTTTTTACTGAGTATTTCATTTACGTTTGCCCAAGAGATTACAGGTGTAACTAAAACAGGTGATAAATATTCTTCAATGATTCGCAAATCAATAGAAGGATATTTTAAGAATGATTTTACAGTACATGAGGAAATTAGCGCAGATGATGCAGTATTTACTGTAAATAGAGAAACTTTTAGTAAAGACGAAATTAAAGCAGGTTTTTCTGCCCATCACCAATTATATACAAATATCAACGCTCCTTCGCTTTTTGTCGAAACTACATTCTATGATGAAAACAACAATAATCAAGTTTGGACCCATGTATGGCAAATGTGGGAAGGAACCTCAAAACGAAATGGAGAAAAGTCAAGTGGCCCCGTTCACTCGTCATTTAAATGGGTAGATGGGAAGGTTGTTGAGGGAATATATATATATGATACAGTTCCATTATCGACAGAGATAGCTGCTGTACAGAAAAAAAAGAAAAAGTAATTTTTGAAAGCTTTTCAATTTTATGGAATCAGTATAGAAGCCCCCTTTTTACCGAGGGGGTTTTTTAAATCCTCTTCATTTAGTTCAGGAAGAAAAATACTCGGTTGAGATATTTTAGATTTTAATTATCTTTTGACTTCAACTGTTGTTGGATTATAAAGTCCTCCTGTAAGAGCACTGACTAATCCATCAATAAAAGAATGTACGGTTGTAACTTCATAATTATTTTCACCTTTAGCCATTTCTTGAGTATCTGGAGTTTTACCTGAAACCAAACCATAAATAAAATTATGTTGCTTTGAGGTTTCTACAATACCTTTTTGAGCTCCATCACCAATAATATTTTTATGAACATAACAAGAAGTAAAAGTTAATGAGATTAATAATAAGAAAACTATTTTTTTCATTTGATTAGATGTTTATTACAAGATATGAATTTTACAGATATTGTAAATTCCAACAGTATTTAAAAGAGGTGTAAAAAGTGTCCAATTTATTCTTATAAAAACCATTAAGAACTAACAATTGTCTTAGTTTTTGCCCACCCTGTACCCATTTGAAAATATATATTTTTCCTTAAACCCTATCACTAACGGATTAATAAAGATTGGAACAAATAGTTGAAGAGTATATGGAACTGTAGCCATTAAAAACTATTAACTTCTACATAGCCTAATAATACTTCTATTACAACAATATTAAATTTGATTAAGTTGTATTGGAGTTCCTATGATTATATCAGTCACGTGTCTCAGTTGAACATAATTTTTGTATAATAAATGATCAATTTTGGCTCATTTTATTTGATTTTGAAGAATTGGATTTAATCAAAATAATATTTCTATTTGTTGAAAAAATAAATTTAATGGGATGTTAGTTCAAAAGCATCAATAACAACACCATAATCAGATGCTTCACACCGTTTTGTCCCAGTAACTTTAATTTTAATGGTATGTGAACCTTTTGATAGTCCTGAAACAGTGAACATTACTTGCTTTTCTGGAATGACGTACTTTAGGTAATCTTTTAAGTAATTTGTAGAATGGGCAGAAGTTTGAATACTTGGTTCTTTAGACCAATCTGTAAATCCGTCTACAGTGTGAATTTTTTTACCATCCAGAAAAATATCGGCATAACCCAGATTAACGTTTTTAGTGCCTAGAACAGAAATTCCACTTCCAGTAAATGTGAATTCAGCGGAGTCACCTTTTTTTGCACTAAAATGCTCATCTCGATTGAAACTGACCAAAGCCTTTTGGTTGTAAATCCAATCTCCTTTGTATACAATTTTTGGGTCAGTATTGTTGATCACCTTTGTTTCCGGTGAAGACTCACCGGGCTGGACAGTGCATATAAATGATTCAAAAGGCGGAACAAAGACACGAAATGAAAGGATGTCTTCATCAGTATAATCTGCACCAATCTTTCTTTGATTATATACCCCTTCAAGATGGTAAGGGCCTGATCCAAGACCAAGTTGTTTTCGCGATAGATTGATTTTATAAACTCTGGATACGGCATTTTCGATGCGATACTGAAAGTTGACGATCTGCATATAATTTGTGCCTTTACTCTTCCACATTGGCCACAAACCAAGCTGTTGTCCGCTTTGAAAAGAACGACCACTAGTCTTTAAGGTATTATTAATTTTTGTTGCCATTTCTGCAGCATCTGGATTTGCAAATTTTTTACCATCGTTTAGTGGCGGAACCCAATAGATTGTATTGGATAGATTTTGAAGTTCGGGGTCAATTGTATTTTTAGCGCCAATAATCATTAATGAATTACCTTTTTTTGTATAGTTCTTAATTTGAGAAATCGTTTCTACTGGAAGTTGGAATGGACAGAATAATATAGGAAAATCACCTGCATTTTGTGTAGTGAAATCTTCGATTCGTCCAGATGATGTTGCTGTGATCCCAAGATTCATTAAGAAAGAAAAATGGAAATCTGAATACTCACCAAGATCAACACCTTGAGCATTTTTATTCATCCATAACAATCCATTTCGGTTGTAGAATAATCTGCAACCATATGCTTTTTCTGCACCATGTGCAGCCATCGAAGCGCCGTCAAGAGTTGCTTTCATAAACGAAACCTGATCTTGTGAAATCAAACTATTCTTTTCTGTGGCTCTTGCTCGGTCTGCAAATGCAAGGGAAAATCCATTAGGTGGATATAATTCGCCATCTGATGATGCATAAAAAGTATTAGCATATAGCCATGCTTGCATTCGATTATTAAAACGAGACCGTGTTAAAGGAGCATCGTCATATTCCCAACCTCCAGTAAGCTCAACCAATGGGAGTACCCTGCTTTTGGTTTCAGCTAGTTGTGCCTGGGTCACTGCAAGGTAAGCTTGCTGGGCTGCATAACTGCAAGAAAATATGTGAGGTTTATAATAGTCATTCCAAGCAACACCCCACGATTCAATAACATAATGATCTAACAAATCATTGCTGGCCAGTGCATTACTGTCAAATCCCTGACCACGAAGATCACCAGTTGCAGGTCCTGCAGAATTATAGCCAATACAAAGCAATGATGGCCTAGCTTTTTTCAGCTCCTCCAGAAAAAACCTTACACCCTGGTAGAAGTCTTCATCCCATTCATGAGGTGGAACTCCGTATGCATGACGAAAAGTCATAAAGTCGCGCATTTCCAATCCATCAATATCAGTCGCTTTAGAAAAATCAGCCATTTGTTTAGCAAAAAAACTATAAAAAGGGGTGCCATTAGGAATCCCATCCTGATAGGTAGCGTATGTGTGTCTATCTCGCCTCAATGGACTCTGATATCGTAAATTATATACTGGGTATGTCTCTGGGTGGCGTTCTTTCCATTCCGATCTTTCTAAATCATAAAGCTGCGGACCTCCCCAGAACCAGATAGCAACTTTGAAGTCGTTGAAACCGTACTTTGAGGCTGAAATTTTAATCGTTTTCACCAGTTCTTTAAACTCTTTTCCCGTCCAAGGTAAATATTGATGACCTTTCATCTTGAAAGTCGGAAGAATAAGTTGATCATCTAGATTACCAGTCCAGCAAGCAACCATATCAAACATCCACCCTGGATTGAGGACGATTCCTTTTTCACCTTCAACATTTCCATACAACGGACTTATTCGAGAAAAATATTCATCTACGCTACCCTTAATATCATTTGGCTTGAACCAAAGAAGATCACATTCAATCCAACGATCTTTAAGAGCAAATTCAGAATCGCTTACATCGAGATTTTGCCCTATTAGCATTCCACAAATTCCAAATAGAAAGAAAAATAATCTTATTTTCATTTTTTCGGCTTTATTAAATTAAAGATAAAGACCACAGAAATTATTTATAATAATTAATCTTATGGACTCTTAAAGAATATAAATTCATTATTTAATGTTTGATTTATATAATTACAGCTTACTTATAAATTACCCTTGAACTCTATATTTAAAAATACATTATTAAATAAATTAAAACTAAATTAGATATTTTTAGCTTATTTTTGTCATATTGTCCTAATACATAGGGATGGGACAGGGGACATGATTATCCCATGTCGCATCCACACTTTCCCCAAATACTCGCCTACATAATGCCTAAAATTCAAACAGTTTCTCTATCACAAGATGAGTCTTTACAGTGGACTAAGTTTTAATCATTAATCATTCATTTTAATTATAAAGTGTAAATAAAAACTACATAAAACCAAACTAAAAGTCTCAATTTTAGGTGTTCCTTTAACCATTGATTCTATTGGTTTAAAAAAATTGGTTTAAATACTTGTAAACTGGGTTGAACTTTAAATCAAATAGCATTGTCCTAAACCATCTTCACTTACTAATGGATTTTCCAATTATGTTTGATAAAACGAGTGCTAGGAAAAGAATAGCTAAAAGTATAAATGTAAATATCGATGCTATTGGAGAGTTACAGCCTATCGAAGGTGATGCTAAAATTACCAGATATATTCTAAAGAAGATGGGGAAACCTAATAGTCATCACAATTTTTTTAATCACCAAAATTTTAAAACATGAAAAAAGGAATACTAATAAACCTCACTTCTGATGAAAAAGTTAAGATTACAAGAACTAGATAAAGCAGAGTTAGTTTAACAAACTGCATAAGTGAAAAGAAAGGTTTTTTTACAAAAGGAGATTAGATTGGACTAATAAAAAACATTAGGGATAAAGAAATAAAATAGTAAATGCTATTGCACGACAAGAAGGAATAATCAAACAAAAGGATTTTTGTCATTAACAGTCACAAGAACAGTTGCATGGTTCGCAAACACAAGCTGAGCAATCTATTTCTTTACAAGGATTACAATCACAGTTACACATAACAAAATATTTATTTAAAATTACATATAAAAAATGGCACGCCCAAAATGTTCCCCAAACAAAATTACTGCAGATGTTAAGTTTAAGTCGCAGTTAGTAATGGATGATGTAATATCTTTTTTGAATATAAGTACATTAACAACAGACCAAAAAATAAAGATGTTTCAGATAGGTTTACAGTATTTAGTTTCAAGACTAAAATACACTTCAGGTGATAGAGATATTACTGACTACCCACTGTTTATGACAGATGGCGACCCTATTGCTATAAACATACAAAGTTGTAATGAAG
>CACLGW010000029.1 GCA_902606525.1 uncultured Bacteroidota bacterium
AATAAAAAACTCTCCACTAGAGGTATCAATATTTTTTTTATTTTTAATAGTCTATTAATCAGCTTCTATCAAAAAACTATTTCTTTTAATTTTCATTGTTTCACTCTCTAGCTGCACTAAAGAGTTTGTTGTAGATGTAAAATCCAATCCACCTGAAGGAGGGGATGTTTTCCCTTCTCAAGGGACGTATAAAGAAGGCAGTTCAGTTATACTAAATGCTTCTCCAAAAGGAGAATATCTTTTTGACGGCTGGTCTGGAGACGCTTCAGGCTCATCCAGCTCCATTGAAGTTATAGTTGATGATAATAAGAATATTACAGCAAACTTTATTTTAAAAAAATATGGATTGACCCTTGAAATAATTGGTAAAGGAGATATTAAAGAAACAATTGTTAGCACTGGAAAGAAGACCGATTATGACTCTGGAACTGTCGTTAGATTAGAGGCAGTACCATCAACTGGTTATTATTTTAGCGGTTGGTCAGGAGATTTAAGTGGAGACACAAATCCTGCACAAATTACTATTGATAAACCCAAAAATGTAACGGCTACTTTTGAAAAGCTATCCTATGAACTAAGAGTATTAACTCAAGGAGAAGGAACAGTAAAAGAAGAAATAGTGAATACGGGAAAGTCTACTGATTATGAGTTTGAGACTACAATTAGATTAACAGCGACTCCAGAGGAGGGTTCTGACTTTATTGAGTGGGAAGACTCAGGAGCTCTAACAGAACAAAATCCCTTTGATATAATAATTACTGAACCAAAACTTGTAAAGGCTGTTTTTGAATATGATTTATTTAATCTTGGTGTAGGTAAATGGAAGATTAAAAAACCTAAACAGAGTCAAAAAGCAGCTTATGATGTTTACAGTATAATTTTCAATCGCAAGCGCACGTTTAGACTCAACTATTCATCAGGACAAATTAGTGGTACTTATTCTGTAACCTCTAATTCTAGTATTGTCCTTAATAATGTTGGTTCACTTACAAATATTCAAATAAATCAAGGACAGATAAGTTTCAATCTTAACATTACAGGCTTATTCCAGTTTAATGTTACAGGAAGTAGAGTACAGACCTATCAGGCAAACACAACCTATATCCCAGACCAGAACTTTGAACAAGCGCTTATAGATGCTGGATATGATGCAACTATTGATACTTATATTGATGATTCTAGTATGCTTGGGGTAACTCAATTAGATTTAAGTAACAAACAGATAGCAGACTTTACAGGACTAGAAGAATTTGTAAACCTTACAGACTTGAACTTGAGTGGGAATACAATCACCTCTGTTCCACTTGTTAATCTTAACAAGCTCACTACTCTTAATCTAAGTAACACAGGATTAACTGAATTAGACCTGTCACAAAACAGTAATATCACCTCATTAGATTTATCTGGGAATACTGGATTAAGTTGTGTAAAAGTCAGTCAACAGATATACCAACAAGTCCCTTCAGGATGGATATATGACAGCACCACTACCTTTGAATTAGAATGTGATTGTCCAACACTATCGCTTACCTCTGGAGCACCCATACAGGAATTATGTGATGGTGATGCAATGCAATCTTTAGTCTATGAATTTGGAGGAACAGGAACTACTATAAATGTTGGTACAATGCCGTCAGGATTACAATCAAGTATTAATAGTGGAACATTAACTATATCTGGGACACCTGTTTTTACAAACAATAATTATAGTTTTTCAGTATTTACATCAGACGGGAATGCAGGTTGTAGTCAAGTATCACAAACTGTTACTTTAAGTAAAAAAGATGGACCTACTTTAACTCTTGATTCAGGTTCTTATAATCAAACAATTACTCTAGGTCAATCCATAGACCCAATAGTTGTTTCTTTTGGAGGTACAGCTACGGATTTAAACATCACACTAAATCCAGTTGTTTCCTTTCAAGGCTTAACAAGGACATTAGCAAACCCATCGATTAATAATAGTCAATCTGGAAATACAATAACTATTTCTGGAAGCTATTCTTCGGGACCGTTTACCGACTATGGAATTTACGCTGGAAGTATTACCACAATTAGTAGTGGAGGTTGTAACGAAATAACACAAAGTTTTCAAATAGATGTCACAACAGCAGGAGGTTCTGCCTCAGGTGGAAATACTACTACTGGTGCGACTACTAGCGGGAATACTTCTACAAGTGGAAATAACACTACTTCAAGTAATATAGCGTTTGATGGAGGGATTTGTAAATGTGCTAATGCTACTGTAGGTGATACAGCTGTAATTAATGGTACAACATATACAGCAGTTAACAATTCAACAATAGCAAGTCAAATCGCAAGTGGAAATTATAATTTGTGTACAACTCTTGCCACTTATATGACAGAGTTATTTTATGGTAATAGTTCTTTTAACTCTGATATTTCGTTTTGGGATATGTCAAATGTCACTAATACAGATAGAATGTTTCAAGGAGCATCTAGCTTCAATCAAAATATTGGGGGTTGGAATACCTCAAAACTTTATGATGTAAGCGGAATGTTTAAAAGTGCATCTAGATTTAATCAAGATATAGGTAGCTGGGATACATCAAGAATTGCTAATATGGCTCAGATGTTTAATGATGCTAGTTCATTCAATCAAGATTTAAAGGGGTGGTGTGTCTCAAATATTACATCTGAACCAGGAGCATTCGCCGGTAATACATCAGCCCTAATTGATTCTAATAAACCTGTTTGGGGATATTGCCCAGCAACATTTAGTCTTGATGTTACAGCATCAAATAGTTCAGACTATACACTTAGCGGAACAGACAGAAATGGAAATATCTCCGGTAGTGACCCTAACTTAACTTTTAGTATTGGTGACACTATAAATTTTGTTGTTAGTGCTTCTGGTCATCCATTTTATCTTAAAACAGTTGCAGGAACAGGAACAGGCGATACCATAAGCGGTGTTACTAATAACGGTTCAGAAAGTGCAACAATAAGCTGGACACCATCCACAGCAGGAACCTTCTATTACCAGTGTTCTTTACACGGAGGAATGGTAGGAACTATTACTATTCAGTAATAGGCTATTTTTGAAATGTTGAGGTGTTAGGTTATACTATATATCACACTAACTTCCCTGTTTTTCCAGCTTTTTATTCTGTAAGAAATAATGGTGGTTCATACATTTCTTTCTAATCTTGAACATGTTTTAGTCTTGGAACTAAATATTGCAAACCTATCTGTAACATCTTTATTTTTTGGTCTGTGGTCATTTCTTCTATATTTAAAGATGATACTACATCATCTAGAACCACCTGCAATTTTTCTTTTAATTCTGTTGTTATTTTGTTTGGCACTCCTGCTATTCTTCCCATTTTTAATTATTTTTATTGTTTAAAATTTTATAAGATGAAAAAATTTGCATTATTATTAATCACACTTTTTGCTTTAAGTTGTTCTGAAGATGAATTAGTTAATACTCCTGACCCAATTATTGGTAGTTGGATTTATAATTATGATGATATTTTTCAATATACTCATATTTTTAATGAGGATGGAACGGGAACTGAAACATATTCATATGAAGAAACTACATATGAAACTGAACCTTTTACTTGGGAAAATACTGCTTCTAATCCTGACTTTGACTCTGTAAGTCAATTATATACTACAATGTACACAGAAAGAGAATTTTCGCAACCATTGCTTGAAAGTAATCCTTTACGAGTTACTTTTTCTTCAGATTTTAATAGCATGACTTGGGACTATGGAGACGGCGGCTATTTTGGACCATTGACAAGAAACTAACATAATAATAAATTCTTGTACTTTATTTTTTAATCCCATATGCTTTTTCGAAGTCCTCTTTTGGTAGACGTTTGTTATTGTTGCTCTTAACTACTGAAGCTATTCTTTTTAATGCTCTTTCGTATGTTGTTATATCTTATGTTTTTTATGTGTTATTTTTTACTTTAATTATATGAAAAAACATTGGGTCTTCAGTTGGGTAAATATTGTAATAGTAATAAGTTTTATTATTGGTCTTGTTGCACACGCTATGGGAAATAAATAATGATTAAAGTTTTAATCAGCTTCCAAGGTAACTTTCAATATTCCGTTTTGCTTGTAAATGATGTCTTTCTATATGAAATCGAAGAAATTCGAGCCTTTGATGAAAGTCTAACTCTCCTGAAATAGGATGTGCGTGCGCAATAACAGGTAACATATCATCAGTTAGTTTGTTTCCAAATTCAAAAAGAATATTTCGAAGACTCTTAAACGAGGTGAGCCAAAATTTAAATGACCCCCTTACTCGTGGAGCTGCAATGTCAGGAACCTCTTCTTTTTCTTTCCATGTTAAATCAATTATCTTTTCTATTGACAACCCTTTATTTTTTGAGTCATATTTAAGCTCTTTTTTACCCTCTGAAATTTCATTTAAAACTTTTGCCATAACCGCAACCCCCAAAAATTCAGCCCAATAAAGGTGTTCTGTTATTTCAATAATATTCCAGGAATTTTCATCTTTTTTGAATTCTATATTCTCCTTTGACAGTATTTGTACCGTATTTAAATAGCTAGCTCGCGATTTTTCAATAGAATTTATAAGAACTTTGACCTGTGACATTTTAAAATATTTTTTGTTATTGTTAGCTGAAATTGAATCGTCATCTTTGGAGCAATTTATAAAAGAAACTAATACTAACCGTAAATTATCCTTAACATCTGCAGTAATTTTGTTTGGAGAACCTTTTGGTCGTGCCATAGTATTTAGTGGGATTTTATTTCTCTTAGTGTATTATTTTATTGTATGTTTACTCCACGTTGTTCACGCAACGGAATAACTTAAAGGGTTTGTTAAGTATGGTTGCTTTTCAAGCCTTTTTTGTTTCCATTCATCAATTTCATCTTTCTTAAAGAATAGTTTTCTTCCACTTGGTTTGTAGTGTGGAATTACTCTTGTTGAGGTTAACATATAAATTTGCTTTTGGCTAAATCCTATGTAACTAACTACCTCATCTAGGGTTAAGATATTTTTATTGTTCATTAAGTGTCGTTTTAAAGTATTTTTGACACAAATTGAAGAAAATAGTATTGGTTACGGTAGGGATATCATAGGGAGGGTCCCTATGGGTTCCCTATTTGATTACCACTTATTAATAGGACCTTTTAAGCCTCCTTTGACAAGCATATCATCAATGATGTCTGTGTTTTCAGGGTGAACTTCTACACCAATTTTAGCAAATTCTTTTGCCCCATTGTCAATAGGTCTGCCTTTCTTATCCTCAAATAGATGCTTAAGCTGTTTCCAATGAACTGTATCCTGCTGAATTTTGTAGTCAGAAACCTTTTCTGTTATGGAAAGAACGTTTCCCTTTGAAATTTTCTGTATATGAAGTAGTCTAAAAATAAAATAGACACATAAAATTTTTGGTCTAATCCAGACAATCCTCTTGGTTATTTCCCATAATGGTTTACCTGTAAATGCGTCATAGAAGGTTTGAAAATCAGTATCAGACGCTATGCATTTTGTCTCTTTTAAGGAGTTGTATAAGCCTGTTAGAGATTCAAATGGATTCTCATCTAAAAGGGTATAAGAAAAGCCTCCTTTGGATTCCTTTTGAGCTGTGGGAACTTTTTTAACTTTTAAAATTCTATCTTCTGGATAAACACCCAAATCTGTAAGTCTTAGGAATAAATAATTATAAATATCTGAGGCTTCCCATTTGTCAAGTATCATCCTACTTTTCCAATACCAAAGGGTCACTTCCTCCATCTTTTTTTTAGCATCCTCATCTAATTCAAATGTGCTAATCAAAGTAATTAGTTGCACTTGAACAGTTTCCTCCTTTTGACTCTGAATTACAATCTGATAACCTCTATTTAGGGATGCCATATATTTTATAATGAATATTAGTCTTGCCTCTATACTAAACTCACCCCTCTCGGCTTTTACTTCTTTCTTAGTAAAATATGAATGTACTACAGGTTCTATTTCCCTGTAAGCTATCATATACATATGTGTCTTTGTTAATCCTTCCATTATCCTACCATTAGTTTTTCTTTCAGTTCAGGGGAGCATAGGTTGTAATAGTGCATTGATGATCTAATATCAGTATGGTTTAAAAGTCTTGCTAATTGAAATACACCTACCTCCTTGTGAATTATATGATACATAGCAAAACTGTGTTTGGCACAATGAAAGGTAATCTTTTTATGTATTCCTGCTCTTAAAATCCACCTGTGCATTCTTTCATTAAACTTAGAACTTGCATCATCAGGGAGTGCAGGAAACACCTTATCACTATCACCATGTCTTTCTCCAAGATACTTTTTGGCATAGGGGTCAAAGTAGTTGCTAATTCTTCTCTTTTTTCCACCAGGCTTTTTATCCATTATTCTATCATACCAAATCTTACCATTCTCCTCTTTAATTTCTCCCCAAGTTAGTTTGCTAAGGTCTCCTATTCTTAATGCTGTTAAACAGGCAAACAAGAAAGCATTTTTCATAGTAGTGTTACTCTCTTCAGTGTCCTCAAGTTTTCTATACTCCTCTAATGTTAAGAAGACCACTTCAGGCTTAGTTTCAGGAAGTAATTTTATATCAAATCTCAAGTCTTCAAAATACCCTTCTAATTTAGCCTCTTTCATAATTAGTCTGAGTCTCTTGAAGTATTTGTTTGCTGACTTTATGCTGAGGTTGTCTCCATTTATCTTTAATGCCTTGTCAGTTAGATAGTCATAGAACGCTTTAGCTTGTTCCCTTTTGTTAATCTGTTTAAATGTTATGGCCTTAGGAAAGTATTTTAAGAAATGTGATAACATTGTTTTGTAAGCCTGTCTTGTGCCTCTGTCTTCAATCCTGTCTGTCTTTTTTTTTATGTAAGCAAATACAAGTGAGTTGGTCTTCTCTGTGTCTTCTAAGTTGTATTCATCACTAATAATGCTGTTTTCCCATTTTTCAGCAATAAGCCTTGCTTTATCTAAACAATCTTTATTGTGCTGTTTATCTTTTGGAGATTTTGGGTTTGTAATCAAATAAAAATCTAAAATTCTACTTGGTCTGTGCATTTTTACTTTTCCATCAATGTCAGTATATCTTGAACCATTGTACCTCAACCTAATTGAAGTAGTTCCATTCTTATTTTTTATGTACTCAGTCTTGATTCTTGACATACCAAATGGGCATAATTTTTCAAATGGGCACAAATTTTAGTTTAATTGGGCATATTATGGGCACAAATATAGAAACTAAATATAATTTAATCAAATTTAATAGCATTGAAATAGTTGTAATGACAAGCTCTTAAGTAATAAATAGTTTTTAATGGCTAGAGTTTCATATACTCTACAACTATTTGTCCTAAATTCCAGCTGGGAATGTAAAAAGTAAAAGGCGAATCCTCCAGAATTTCATCGAAAATACGCTGTTGTAAAATACTTGAATTACCTGTAATAATTGTTAAAGAAAAAGATCCTTTGGTTTGTTCTTCTGCCAAAGCTTCTTTAACTTTTTCCATTGCCTGTTTATGACGAATAAAGTGGAGATCTATTGTTTTTATAGGCGGTCTTTATTTTAAATATAAAACTACAAAGAATTTATTTTTGATTTTTACGAGCTTTCAGATACCGATCAATATGCATTTGATCAAGCGAATCTGAATCACCGTACTGTGTTCTTAATTCTGAAAGACTTAAATGCATTTGTTCTTGTATGTCACTATATTCAAGTGAACCGTAAAGGTTATTCATTTCAGAAGGGTCTTTTTCTAAATCATAAAGCTCCCATTCATCAATATCATAATAAAAATGCATGAGTTTATATCGATCAGTACGAATTCCATAATGTCGCTTAACCATGTGAACTGAGGGATATTCGTAGTAGGTGTAATAAATTTCATCTCGCCATTCTCCTCCTTTTTCATTTATAATATTTCTGAAGGATTTTCCCTGCATATCTTCTGGCTTTTCAGCTCCTGCATAATCTAAAAAAGTTGGTGCAAAATCAAGATTTTGAATCATTTTGTCAACTGTTGATCCTTTAGGAATTTCTTTAGGATACCTAATCAGTATGGGAGTTCGTAGAGATTCTTCATACATAAAACGCTTATCAAACCAACCGTGTTCTCCTAGATAAAAACCTTGATCAGATGTATAAACTACAATTGTATTTTCAGTTAGCCCCTCTCTGTCAAGATAATCTAAAACTTCCCCGACACCATCATCAACAGATTGAATTGTTCTCAGATAGTCTTTTATGTAACGATTGAATTTCCATAATGCAAGCTCTTTACCTTCTAAATTTAGAGATTTCATTTCATCATTTTTTGGGGTGTATGCATTTAGCCAAGCTGCTTTTTGTTCTGGGCTGAAACGTTTTAATTCCCGATCAAAACCAGTATTATTTCCGAATGGATCAGTAAGCATCTTAAAATCATGACCCCAACGTGCGTGCCCTCCATTACCGTGGGCTATTTCAATTTGTTTTTCGGAGGCTGCAATTAACATTTCTTGGGTTTTAGCTGCTGTTCCACGATTAGAATAATCATCAAAAAAGTTTGTTGGAGGATCAAATGTTTTATCATCAAAAAGTGTTAGATATTTTTCTTCAGGTTTCCAATTTCTGTGAGGGGCTTTTTGATGATATAAAAGTAAAAAGGGTTTATCTTTTTCACGTTTATTTTTAAGCCAGTCTAAAGCCAAATTTGTAGTTATTGAAGTAACATAACCTTTAATTTGCTCTTTAACTCCATTAATTATGAAATCGGGGTTGTAATAATGTCCCTGACCAGGCAAAACAGCTGAATAGTCAAAACCTTGAGGAAGTCCTCTAAGATGAATTTTTCCAATCATAGCTGTTTGATAATCTCTTTTTTGGAGGTGTTTGGCAAAATTATCTTGATCCCAATTAAAATCTTGAATATTATCTACTTTACCATTTATAAAACTATGCTTTCCCGTTAGCATTACTGCTCTACTTGGTGCACAAATAGAATTTGTTACAAAACCATTTTTAAATAGAGCTCCCTCTTTTGCAATTCTGTCAATATTAGGAGTGTTGTTTAGACCGTGCCCGTATGCACTTATAGCTTGGTATGCATGATCGTCAGACATAATAAAAACAATATTTGGTGGGCTTTCAGCTTTTGATTTACAACAGAGAATAGTTGCAACTAGAAACGCTAACAATAAAGCTTTTATCTTCATAGTATCTTGATTTGTTTAAATATAAAAATATTTTTCAGAATCGATGGTTAATTATTATACCCGAACCTTTTGAGCTCTTTATTATTTGAGCGCCAATTTTTTGAAATTTTCACAAATAACTCCAAATGAATTTTTTTACCAAAGAAATTTTGTAGAGATTTTCTTGCTCCAATTCCAACTTGTTTTAAAGCATTACCCTTATGACCAATAAGAATTCCTTTTTGAGTTTCACGTTCAACTAGAATTATTGAGCGAATCTTTATGATTTTTGAACTTTCTATAAATTCATCTGTGATTACCTCTACAGAATATGGGATTTCTTTATCATAATGTTTCAGTATTTGTTCTCGAATTGATTCATTAACAAAAAAACGTTCTGGTCTGTCAGTAAGCTGATCTTTTGGAAAATAAGGAGGACTTAAGGGAAGAAGTTCAATGATTAAATCAAGTAATTCAGGAATGAAAAAACCAGTTAAAGCTGAAATAGGGCATACTTTAGCGGTTGGGAAAATTGATTCCCAGTATTTAACGGTTTTTTCAACTAATTTTTGTCTTGAAAGATCAATTTTATTAATTAGAATAAATAAGGATGCTTTACTTTTTTTTATCCTTTCAAAAAGTTTTTCGTCTTTTAGCTCAGTTTCTTCGACAGTAACCATAAAAATTAATATATCAGCATCAATTAAAGCTTCTTTAACAAAATTCATCATTGAGTTTTGCATTTTATAGGCTGGTTTTATAATTCCAGGTGTATCTGATAGAACTATCTGAAAATTTTTCCCATTTACAATTCCCAAAATACGATGTCTTGTAGTTTGAGCTTTGGGTGTAATAATAGAAAGCTCTTTTCCAACTAAAGCATTCATCAAGGTTGATTTTCCTACATTAGGATTTCCAATAATGGAAATAAATCCAGATTTATGCTTATTTTTTTCTTTCAAAATATTTTAATGGTCTTAAGTAAAGGTAGAAACAAAAAACGGATCAGTAGAAATACTGATCCGTCTTATTTAGTAGCGAGGACTGGACTCGAACCAGCGACCTTCGGGTTATGAGCCCGACGAGCTACCACTGCTCTACCTCGCGATATGAGCTGCAAATGTAATTAATTTAACTTGATTTTACAATTCAAAGAAAAAACTTAAAAGCTCCACTGATAAGTATATAATTAACTTATTATATAATAGACTTTCAAAAGAAGAAATTTTTTAATCTAGTGACACCATAAAAAAGACCTATTTTTGAAAAAAAATCTAAAAATGAGCAATATAGTAGCCATAGTAGGGCGACCTAATGTTGGAAAATCCACCTTCTTCAATCGAATGATTCAAAAACGAGAAGCCATTATTGATTCAATTAGTGGAGTCACACGTGATCGCCATTATGGAAAGTCTGATTGGAATGGAAGAGTTTTTACTTTAATCGATACAGGCGGATATTTAGAGGGAAGTGATGACACTTTTCAAAAAGAAATAGATAAACAGGTAAATCTAGCTATTGAAGAGGCAGATGTTATCATTTTTATGGTAGATGTAGTTGATGGGTTAACAGGAATGGATCAGACTATTACTAAACTTTTGCGTCGTTCCCAGAAACCAATTTTTCTAGCTATTAATAAAGTTGATAATACACTTCGAATTGAAGATACTTCAGAATTCTATTCTCTTGGATTTAAAGAATTTTTTTCAATCTCAAGTACAAGTGGAAGTGGTACCGGAGAATTGTTAGATGAGTTAGTAAAAAAGTTACCTAAAGAAGACAGGGAAGTTGAAGATAAACTTCCTCGATTTGCTGTTGTAGGTCGACCTAATGCTGGAAAATCTTCCTTTATAAATGCTTTAATTGGGGAAGATCGGTATATCGTTACAGATATAGCGGGGACAACTAGGGACAGCATTGATAGCAAGTATAACCGTTTTGGATTTGATTTTAACCTAGTTGATACAGCTGGAATAAGAAGAAAGTCAAAAATTAAAGAAGACATTGAGTTCTATTCAGTTATGCGCTCTGTACGTGCCATTGAGTATTCTGATGTATGTCTTTTGTTAGTTGATGGCACTAGGGGTTTTGACGGACAAGTACAAAATATCTTTTGGTTAGCTCATAGGAATAATAAAGGCATAGTAATTTTGGTAAACAAATGGGATCTTCTGGAAAAGGATACTAATGAATCTAAAAAATATGAAGCTAAAATTAGAAAAGAGATAGAACCATTTATTGATGTTCCAATTATTTTCATATCATCATTAACCAAACAAAGAATCTTTAAGGCAATTGAAATTGCAGTTATGGTATATAAAAATCGTTCACAAAGGATTCGAACGAGAGCTTTTAATAATACTATGCTTCCAATTATAGAAAAAACTCCTCCTCCTGCATTCAAAGGGAAATATGTAAAGATCAAGTTTTGTACCCAACTCCCAACTAAACACCCTCAATTTGCTTTTTTCTGTAACTTACCTCAGTATGTCAAAGAACCGTATCGGCGGTTTCTAGAAAATAAACTACGACTTGAATACAATTTCAAAGGAATACCAATTCAAATCTTTTTCCGAAAAAAATAAGCTTAAAGTTTTTTTTTAAGTTGTTCTAATGACTCCTTGATTAGCTCAAGTTTTGTCAAAAGCATTTCTTTCGAATTGTCAATAGATTTAATTTTTAAATGTTTTTTAGCCCCTTCTAAGGTCATCCCCTTTTCTTTTACCAAGTGATAAATAAAATGAATTGTTGAAACATTTTCAGGAGTATATTTTCTAATACCACTCTGTTTTTTTTTGGGTTGAATTTCTTTGAATTCTTTTTCCCAAAAACGAAGTAAAGAAGGCTTTACGCTAAATGCTTCTGCAACCTCACCTATGGAGTAGTATCTTTTCTCTGGCAGGTTAACGTGCATAATTAATCCATGGATTGATTTTCTTGTTTTGACTGAGTCAATAACGCTTCAAATTCTTTGGGAGAAAGATTACCATAATAAAAATTTAATGGATTAATTTTTTTATTGTCCTTGAAAATTTCATAGTGTAAATGTGGTCCAGCAGACCTTCCGGAGTTACCTACATAACCAATAACATCTCCACGTTTTACTTTTTGCCCTCTCCTTACATTGAATTTAGATAGATGTGCATATAGACTTACATATCCAAAACCGTGATCTATACGAAGGTGCTTCCCGTATCCTGCAGAACGATTGTCAGCACGTTTTACAACTCCATTTCCCGTTGCGTAGATTGGGGTCCCCCTTTTCGCTGTAAAGTCCATTCCATAATGAAAACGGCGTTTTTTTGTAAATGGGTCGATTCGATAACCGAATCCTGAAGCCATTCGTGTCAAATCTTTATTTTTAATTGGTTGAATTGTAGGGATGGCTTCGATAAGAGCTTCTTTATTTTCGGCTAATTTTTCTATTTCATCTAGAGAACGTGATTGTACCACAGTTTGTTTAGTTAATATGTCTAAACGTCTAGTAGTGTTTATAACAAGATCAGAATTTTCGTATCCTTCTAAATCACTATATCTATTAACACCACCAAAACCAGCTCGTCTTTGTTCCTCTGGGATCGTACTGGCTTCAAAGTAGACTCGATACAAATTATTATCCCGATCTTCGACGTTGGAAACGACTGCCTCTAATTGACTCAATTTTTTATTGAGTATGTCAAATTGTAATTCGTAATTCCTCAATGATCTTTTTTGAGCTATTTCTGATGGAGTATTTATTACATCTGAGTTAAGTAAAATGAGTAAACTTATAGTACCAAAAAAAAAT
>CACLGW010000030.1 GCA_902606525.1 uncultured Bacteroidota bacterium
TTTATCTTTCAAGTTGATTGGTAATCTGATTTTATTTATTATTTTTTTTAATTGCAAAATCCATTTTTGATGAAGAGAATTTTGAAAGAATATTAATGCACAAAAGATCATTATGTATGGAAACATTCCGATTGAAGGGAAAAAAATTTTTGTCATTACATGAAATAGTATGACAAATACAAATGCTATATTTCGAGTTTTCTTTGAAAGAAGAAAAAACGGTATAAAAACATCATATAACATCCCTGACCAGCTTGCTAGATAATGAACATGTTTTAATTGTAAAAGTTCTCCTAGAAAAGGAATATCGTATTTAGAGGTAAGCCAAAGTGATAACGGTTGAGCCTGTAATAGCCAATCAGAATTTATTTTTGCAATTCCAGCATAAAAATATACGATACAAAGGAAGAATTTCAATGCATCAATATTCCAGGCAGGAATTAGATTAATTTCTTTAGTTTTTAAAGCATCTATAGAAAAATATTTTGCAGCAGGAAGAAAGCATAATAAAAAGGAAAGGCAACTAGTGAAATAATAATGATTTAAATAAGTTGTTTTATCAATTAATTCAATGTAGGTAAATATTAAAAAGAAACTTACTATGGAGAGACGATAGCGATAACCTAAAATTATTCCAATGGTTGATAAAAGACCAATGCCATATAATAGGTAAGTAAAAATACCTAAATCAGTAACCCAATCAAAGCCATAATATTTGAAATGAAATTCAGGATTTATATATAATGTTTCTATCCAATCATTTACCCAAAATCGAACTAAAGCATAAAACATTAGTAGTCCAAATAGAATTCGAAAAACTGTTAGTGGAGCTGGATGAACTTTTTCGTCCTTGAAATAAGATCTGAGCATTAAAATTAATACTATTAAAGAAAATAAATATTTTTAATTAATCTCCATCAGCATCAGCATAATCAACACTAATATTTAATTTTTGAAGCATATCAACCTTCAGCATAACAACTGTTTTTTGAATCGCATCATATGTTGATAGCATTTGAGTGTTGTCTTGTTCAACTTGTAATTTGAAGTTGTTATTTAGAGATATAATTTTATCTTTTGCAGTATTTAGTTGATCGTTTATCCGAGTACTTAGTTTTTCATCATCATTTGATTCTATATAGTCCAAGTAATGTTTTAAGCTTAAACCTATATTAGTCAAATCCTCAGAAGATTTTCCATTAAAAAATTGTTCTATGGCATTTCCGGCTTCAAGAGCTAAAAGCTTTGAATATTCTTCACCGTAATATGCCTCAACCCTGTCAGGCAGGGGGGCTCCAGAAAAAACACCAGCTGGTATCCCAAATTTATTAGCACGATATCCTTTTTCGAAATAATACACAAAGTCATTCACTACCATGTTTATACTTGAGGTTGATGTATTATCAGTAGATTCTATAAATGTGTTACGATAATCCCCGTCCCACTGGTATTTCACGGTGTAAGTTAAAGATATCATTTGATCTATTATCTCATTTAAATATACACCGTAGTTAAGACTTTTATCAGAGTATTTTGCTATGATTAAATTTTCGTTATCGGCAATACCATTCAAAAGATAATCTAATGCTGAAAAACCTTGGGAGCTAAAGTTCAATGATTCGTCTAAATCATAATTTTTTGAAGAAATATTATTTTCAATATTTTGAACATTTGCTGGATAAATATTTATTCTGTTTTTAAAATAAATTTCTTCAGCTATGCCTATATCAAACATCTCTACATATTGCCATTTTGAATAGCTTATAAAATAGATCTCTTTTAAGTTTTTAAAATTAATAAGAGTAGGATCATTTAAAAATGTCGTCAAGGCTTCTTTTAGTTGAGCAAGTGAATCATCAAAATTATTTATTGATGGCACTATAATGTTATCAACCCAGTTGATAAGCATTCCTTTATGATCAAAGGAATCAATTGTTTGATTGTTTTGCGAACTACTATTATCGGTTAAATCTGTATTTGATTCATTTACCTGTGATGTGGATGTGATAACCTCAGTTGAAGTAATGTCTTCTAATTCATCTGTACATTTTACAAATAAAGAAATTAAAGATACTAAAAAGAGTAAAAATTTTTTTTTCATAATTAAAAAGAGCAAGTCCTTTTCGAAAAAAAGACTTGCATCTTAGAGCATTTAGTTTAAACAACAATTATTAACATATATTAACAAATTTTTGATTTATGGTTATAGCTCTTTTATGGTAATGTTAATCCTGTAGCGGTAGCAACTTCAGCCGCCATAGCAGTTAATTCGTCAGCTGTTCTATCCCAAAATCCTCCGTCACCAGCGGATAATCTATTAAGAAGATCATTTACTTGGTCGTTAGTCATGTAGGGATTACCAGATGCGTCTTTTGTAAACTGAAGACCAAGTATAAAGCCATAAGCTTCAGAAAGAGCATGTAATGCATCTGCCCAATCACCATTAGTAATATCTTCAGCACCGTCAACCAAGTAGGATTGAGCCTTATAGCCAACAACTTTTGATATTTCTGCTGAAATTATACCTGCTTGAATGTCACGCTCAGTGTAGTCCTTATTTACAATTGCAGCCCTACCAGCAATAAAAGCTTTATAAATTTTATCACTGATTCCTTCTTCGTTTGATTGAGAGTTTACTTTATTTAAATAGTAGTTCAAGTTTGCCGTATCTCTACCAGTAGCGGCATCACCCAAACCAGACTTAAATTGACTGTCCAGACCATACAGATATCCGAAACCTTCATCCCAATAGTGTTCCATTTTGGTGATGTAATTTTCTGCCTGGTCATTTGCATACCCATAAATTCCAGCGTCATTATCTTCTCTAGCACCGTCAAGTTTAGAAAATGATAAGTACTGATTAACTATTTGATCTACTTGAAGGGCACCAATTAATCCTTTTGAAAATACTTGATTTAGTTCAAAACCTTTAGCAGAAACTTTAACAGTTCTTGAACCATCTGCTTCTGTGTAGGATCCCGCAACTCCCGAAGCTGCAGTAGTTCCTGCGACAACAGCTGGTGCTACTACTGATGTAAACTCATCAATCCAACCGTCAAACAAAGGCTTTACCGTTGCAGATGCAACAGGAGATGCAGCTGTTTTACCTCTAACATTCTTTCCACTAGCATCAAGTGTAGCATCTGAAAAACCTGTTCCAGAGGCAAACATAGTATCGATTTGATCTTTAGTAAAAGAGGTATCATTCATTGCAGATTTAAGCTCAGTTGCCATTCCAACTCTAGCTGTTTGGCCTGTATAGTAAACTGTTGAAATTCCATTTCTTGTAAATGAATATTCTTCTGGTAAGACATAAACATTTTGAATTACTGTTTCAGTTTCTGTAACCGTGACGGTTTCAGTAACAATTTTTTCAACTTCTACAATTTCAGTTATTGTTTCTGTTTCCGTACAACTTATCGCAATTAAAGAAATAAGCGTTATATACATTTTTTTCATTTTTTTAAATTTATTAAGATTAAGTCTAAATAGATGCTCAAATATAAACCTAGATTTTTAAATAACAAAACTTATTTAGATTAATTATAAATAATATTATAAAAAAAACTGGCACTCATAAAAAGTACCAGTCGCCAATAAGTTTAATATCTATTTAGACTTAAAGGCTTAATATTGGATAATAATTTCAGGAGAAATAGAGCATGTCCTTAGAGGCAAAGCTTGGGTTAGGGCAATTATCAGTATTATAGTAAGAAAATCTAGACATGACATGTCCATTTTGAGGCTTTGTCTATAAACATGATCATCAAAAACATTATTTAATTTTACAGATTTGTTATGTTTAATACAGGTGGCGTTATCTTGAAAGTTTTCACAATTTATACAAGAAGTACTCTCACTAATCATAATATTAATCTATTCATTAAATTTACTAAGTAATAATCTTAGAATAAATATAAATTAGCCTAATTGCCGGTTTAAATTATAAGATTTATATCTTCTTTTATATCAATGGCCAGTTTAGGCTTTAAATTTTCTTATATTTGCATGCAATTAATTATAAATTAGTTGCTTATGATTTCCGATAAATTTTTAGGACAGGGGTTAACCTTTGATGACGTTCTTCTTGTTCCTGCCTATTCAGAAACACTGCCAAAAGATGTTTCACTAAAATCACGATTTAGTAAAAATATTCCTTTAAATATTCCTATCACATCTGCTGCAATGGATACTGTTACAGAAAGTAAAATGGCTATCGCAATTGCTCAAGAAGGAGGTATTGGAGTACTACATAAGAATATGACTATCGAAGAACAAGCAATAAAGGTACGAGCTGTTAAGAGGTCAGAATCTGGGATGATTATTGATCCAGTAACTCTTCCTGAGACAGCTTTGGTTTCAGATGCAAATTTTAATATGCAGCAATATAAAATTGGTGGAATTCCAATTATCAACTCGAACAAAAAACTTATAGGGATAGTTACTAATAGGGATTTGCGTTTTGAAAAAAATAATAATCGCCCTGTAAAAGAAGTAATGACTAGCTCAAATTTGATTACAGTCGATGAAGGAACCTCTTTAAAAGACGCAGAAAAAATTCTACAGAAGCATAAAATCGAGAAATTACCAGTAGTCTCTAAAAATAATATATTAGTTGGATTAATAACATTTCGTGACATCACTAAACACTCTTCAAAACCAAACTCAAACAAAGACCAATTTGGACGTTTGCTTGTTGCTGCTGCTGTTGGAGTAACCAGAGATGTTGTTGAACGTGTGGAAGCTCTAAACAATGCTAGTGTTGATGCTATTGTTATTGACACAGCACATGGTCATAGTAAAGGAGTAGGGGATGTAGTGAAAAAAGTAAAAAATAATTTTAAGAATTTAGATATAGTAGTTGGTAACATTGCTACAGCTTCAGCAGCAAAATACCTTGTTGATACTGGAGCAGATGCTGTAAAAGTAGGAATTGGTCCAGGATCTATTTGTACAACACGAGTAATTGCTGGAGTTGGTTATCCTCAACTTTCGGCAATTTTAGAAGTTAGAAAGGCATTACAAGGAACTGATATTCCTATTATTGCAGATGGGGGAATACGTTTTACTGGAGACATACCTAAAGCTATTGCTGCTGGAGCTGATTCTGTAATGCTTGGCTCTCTGTTAGCAGGTACTCGTGAATCCCCCGGAGAAACAGTTATTTATGAGGGAAGAAAGTATAAGACTTATCGTGGAATGGGATCCGTTGAGGCAATGAAAATGGGAAGTAAAGATAGATACTTCCAAGATGTTGAAGATGATTTGAAAAAACTTGTTCCTGAGGGTATTGTGGGTAGAGTTCCATTCAAAGGTGATTTAAATGAAAGTATTCATCAATTTGCAGGAGGTCTTCGAGCTGGAATGGGGTATTGTGGTGCAAAAGATATTGAAGCTCTGAAAACAAATAGTAAATTTCTTACAATAACTTCAGCTGGAATGAGAGAGTCTCACCCTCATAACATAAGTGTAACTAAAGAAGCTCCAAATTATAGCCCAAGCTAGATTTATGATGCAACTATCTTAAATGTAATTACATCTCTGTTGGATAGTATCCTAATAATGTACATGTTTCCCAATTCCAATTGATAAGGAAAGATAAAACCCTCTAAGTCGTTAGAATTAATCTCAGTAATTTTATTTCCAATAATAGAATAAACCTCGACAATTCCAAAACCTTCAAAGCCTACGATATGTATGATTCCGTTTTTATAGAACACACTTTTCTGAATTTGTGTTGCAGTGGAGATTGTTGTAATTTTAGGGGGAGGTATTTCTCTTGCAGATGCAATTGTATAGTAAAATAAAGCAATATAAAGGAGTAGTTTTTTAACCAACAGCTTTAAATTTGTTGCAATTTAACTATTTTTTGTGAGTTATTAAAATATTTTTAACAATTTAAGATGCACATTATCAATAAAATAAAAATCTTATTAAGAAAAAAAGGAAGAATTGTTAATAAACATATTATATATTCAAACCACTGTATTTATTTAAATTTTAAGATTAAAATAATTTATTTTGCATTTCTAATAAACCTAATTTCTTGTGATAAATTAGCCACAAATAACCAAGAAGTAATTGCACGTGTAGGAACTGAATATCTATACCGAAAAGAGCTCGAAAAAATTAAAAATATTTATGAAAATGAATCAGATAGCATTTTAAAAACCAGGAATTTTATTGATTCCTGGGCAAGAAATAAACTACTACTTCAAAAGGCGCAAGTTAACCTTCCTGATGATAATATAGATAATTTATTACAACTTGTAGAACAGTATCGATTTGATCTTTTTGGCAACGCATATACTCAAGTAGTGGCTAATAAAAGTATTGATACAATAATTTCTAAAAATGAAATAGATATCTTTTTAAATGAAAATAAAGAAATCTTTAAGTTAAAAGCGCCCTTGTATAAAGTAAGATATATCCATTTGCCCTCCGATAATGTTGATCAAGATGAAATTCAATTTAGCTTTCAAAGATTTAATAAAGATGACCAATTATTTTTGGACTCATTATCATTCCAGTATGTCAAATATATTCTCTCAGATAGTATTTGGATTAATAGAAGCACACTTAAATCCCAGGTTCGTTTTCTAAACCAGAACAATTTTGATAAATATGTAAAAAAATCTAAATTCTTTAAAATTGAAGATCGATTGGGGGTATATTTGTTTTTTATTAAAGATTTAATAGAAAAAGGTGATATAGCTCCAAAAGAGGTTTCATCCGCAACAATAAAAAATATTTTACTAAACCAACGAAAATTAAAATTTACAAAGCAATTTGAAAAAGATATTTTACAAGATGCAATTGAATCTAAAACATATGAAATCTATTAATTTATTTTTATTTTTTACTTTACTCTTTAATCCACTAAGTGCACAGAATAATTCATTAAACAAAAGGATAAAGGTAGATGGTGTTTCAGCAGTTATAGGTGATTATGTAATATTGGATTCTGATATAGATAAGACTTTGATCGAGATGAAATCTCAAGGAATCTCGACAAAAGATATAACTCGGTGTCAATTGCTTGGAAAACTTATGGAAGACAAACTCTATGCGCATCACGCTATTCAAGACAGTTTAGAAATAAGTGAGGAGGAAATCTATAATTCCGTAGATCAAATTATTGAAAACTTTACTCAGGAGCTAGGTTCTATTGAGAAAGTACTCGAATTTTATAATAAAGAGGATGAATCAACTTTCCGCCAAGAAATTTTTGAAATTAATAAAATTCAAAAGCTATCTTCAATGATGCAGGCCAACATTGTAGAAAATATCGAAGTAACCCCTGAAGAAGTGAGAATATTTTTTGAATCAATTCCGAAAAATGAATTACCTACGTTTGGAACCGAATTAGAAATATCACAAATTGTTATAGAACCAGAAGTCAGTGAGGAAGAAAAAGAACGCATAATTAATCAACTTAAAGCATTTAGAGAAGATATTTTAGAACGTGGATCGAGTTTTGCTTCTAAAGCTATTTTATACTCTCAAGATCCTGGTTCAAGATCAACAGGAGGAAAATATACTCTTCACCGAAAACGTCCTCGAATGGTAAAAGAATTTAGAGATGAAGCTTTTAGTATTGAAGAAGGAGAAATTTCTCAACCATTTAAAACAGATTTTGGATGGCACATCTTAATGGTTGATAAAATTCGTGGACAAGAAGTTGATGCAAGGCATATACTTTTGACTCCCAGAATAGGATCTGTTCAGCTCAAACAAGCAAAAGCTAAATTAGATACTTTAAGATTTCGTTTAATAAAAAATGAAATTAGTTTTAAAGATGCAGCACTCATGTTTTCAGATGAAAAAGAAACTAAATTCAATGGGGGCGTACTTATAAATCCACAAACTGGCGATACACGGTTTGAATTGACCAACCTTGACCCAGTATTATATAGCCAAATTCGAAATTTAAAAGACGGAGAAATTTCTCTTCCTATAATTGAAGAAGAAAGATCTGGTCTTAAAAAATATAAAATCTTAAAAGTTAGCAATCGTTTTGATGAACATACAGCAGACTACTCGAAAGATTTTTTAAGAATTAAATCTTTAGCTTTAAAAGAGAAGCAATTAAAAATTATAGGAGAGTGGATGTCTGATAAAATAGATAATACTTATGTGAGTGTAAATAGTGATAGTCGCTATTGTAAATTTACAAACAACTGGCTTAAAAAGTAATTATTTAAAATACTTGATTGGAACCCAAAGCATTCCAAAACATTCACCTTTTTCTTTTTCAATATTTTTATGGTGTATTTTGTGAGCTCTTCTGATTCCTTTGGCATATCTACTGTTTGTTTTTTTAAAAAACTTAAATCTTTGATGGATAAAAATATCATGAACCGCAAAATAAGTTAAACCGTATAGAAATATCCCTAGGGCAATTGGAAGTCCAAACCAAAAATTAAATTCACCCCAAAGAATAACAAATCCAGAGCTCAAAAAAGCGTAGAAAATAAAAAATAAATCGTTACGTTCAAACCAAGATTTGTGATTTTTTTTATGATGATCCTTGTGAATTGACCATAGAAATCCATGCATTATATATTTATGAGAAAACCAAGCCATAAATTCCATAAATATGAACGTAAGTAATAGTGTTATGATCCAAAGATAATTCATTGTATTAGAGAAGATTTAATCTGTACTTTACATAACTTCGAGCAAAAACAGAAATTTTTTCATAATTAGGAACCCTAATTCTTGTGTTACATATATTTAAAGATGGTGTTTGTTTAAGTTTTGATAACAATTTATTATAATACTTGTATGCAGTGTAAACACCAAACCGAGCCTCGTTAGGAAGTTTGAAAATACCTGTTAATGCAAAAGCAAAATCATTTTCGATTTCATTAATTATAAATTGCTTAGAGTCTTCACTAAAATTATTAAAATTTACATCAGGAAAGTATGTCCGATTTAATTCTTGAAAATCTTTTTTTAAATCTCTTAAAAAATTTACTTTCTGAAAAGCTGAGCCCAATGCCATAGCCGTTGGTCTTAATTCTTTATATTTTTTTAAATCACCTTTGACAAAAACTTTTAAACACATTAACCCAACAACATCAGCTGAACCGTAGATATAATCCTTATATTCTTGCTCTGTCTTATAAACTTTTTTCTTTAAATCCCATCTCATACTTTTTAGAAATGCAGCAATTAATTCGTAATCAATAGAAAATTCATTTACAGTTTTTTGAAATGCATTGAGAATAGGATTTAAACTAATTTTATTATTTAAGCTGTAGTATAAATCCTCCTCAAACCTGTCAAGTAAGTCCTCCTTAGGATATTGGTGAAAACTATCTACTATTTCGTCAGCAAAACGTACAAAGCCATATATATTGTAAATATGATTTCTTATACTTGGGTGCAACATTTTGGTCGCCATGGAAAAGGAAGTACTGTAAGATTGAGTTACAGTTTTACTACAATTTTCTGATACTGAATCAAATAGTTCTTTCATAAACCTGAATTAATTTAATGCATTGTAAAGGTAAGTAAATCCTTATTAGTTAGGCAAGAACTCTTTCTGGAAAATATTTATCTACGAAGGATTCAACAGAACGGTACATTTCGATTTGTTTTGGAAGATTTTTTGCATCAATCACAGTCTGCTGAGGTCCAAATAAAATAAGTTTGGAATCTTTATTTTCTAAAATTTCAGAGTAAAATTCTTTCAAAAAAGGCATAATTTCATCTTTACTAGGCTCTAAAGTTAAGTAGCTTATAAAGTTAAATTTAGTGTTGTAACTGTAAAGCGTCTGTAAACTTGTTATTTGAAGTGATTGACCTAAAAAAATTGTGCGATGACCTTTACTTATTATTAAAAAATTTAAATATAAAATTCCTAACTCGTGAATTTCGTTTTCAGGAAGAAATAAAACAAATATGGGTTTATTTTCGTCATTTTGTATATTACGTTGAAAGTGTTCAGTTTGTACGTGAATTTTCTGCTTTATTAAACTGGTGATGAAACGCTCATGAGAAGGTGAAATAGCACCTGTCTGCCATAAAATACCTAGTTCACGCATTAGTGGCATAAAAATTTCTATAAAAATATATTCAAAATCATGATGAAGTAAAATTTGATCATAATTTATGTCAAAAAGTTCATAATCAAAGTTAATCATTGCCAATTTGAATGCGTTTATAGAAACTTGTTCTGAATTAGATTGTAATGCAATACTTCTTACCAATTTTGGAATTTCATCTAAGTCTAAG
>CACLGW010000031.1 GCA_902606525.1 uncultured Bacteroidota bacterium
TTAATTTTCTATCACTTTGCCTGTAAGGCCCATATTTACCTCCATTATTTGGTCCTTCATCGGGAATTATTCCACACCACTCTAAGGCTTTTTGAATGTACTCTTCACTTCCTTTAACATACCTATTTTGATCTGTATCTTCAACTCTTAAAACAAAGGAACCGTTGTTTTTTTTAGCATGAAGAAAATTAAATAATGCTGTCCGTAGGCCACCAATATGGAGCGGTCCAGTTGGACTTGGCGCAAAGCGAACTCGAATTTTCATTTTTTTTACTAAGATAAGCGCTTCTCATTGATTGACATACACCAGCGGCACAAAACGTGTATATTTGCAAAAAACATATAATATTATACAGTTAATTAACATACCCGATTTTTTAGAAACACAAAATGTTGTTGATACACTTGAAGACTTTATTTCTATCTTTGGTTATAAGCCCGAAAGATTGTTCTTTAACTTCGTATCAAAATCAGAGCTTTATGAAATGAATAAAAAATATCTACTTCACAATACACATACTGATATTATCAGTTTTGATTATTCTCAAAACAAACAACTTAAAGCAGAATTTTTTATCTCAATGTGGGCCATTAAGCAGTCCGCAAAAGAACGATCCCAAAGTGTTGAAAAAGAGACACTTAGGGTTCTATCTCATGGTATTTTGCACTGTGTAGGTTATAATGACAAAACACCTGAACAGAAGCTTCAAATGCGAAACAAGGAAGACCAGTTTATTTCAATGTTCCACGTGAAACACAAATCAAATGTTTGATTCAAAATATGATGTAATTGTAGTTGGCGCAGGACATGCTGGGTGTGAAGCCGCAGCTTCTGCTGCAAATCTAGGTTCTAAAACGTTACTCGTGACTATGAACCTTCAAAATGTAGCCCAGATGTCTTGCAATCCCGCCATGGGTGGTATCGCTAAAGGCCAGATTATTCGAGAAATTGACGCGCTTGGTGGATATAGCGGCATTGTTTCCGACCTTTCTGCAATTCAATATAAGATGCTCAATCGTTCAAAAGGTCCAGCTATGTGGAGTCCGAGAGTTCAATCTGATAGAAGTCTATTTACTTTACAGTGGAGAGAACTTTTAGAGCAAACGTTTCTTTTAGATTTTTATCAAGAAATGATTGTTGATCTTATCGTTGAAAGGGATAAAGCAATTGGTGTTTTAACTTCCCTTGGAATAAAAATTTATGGAAAATCTATTATACTCACAAATGGAACCTTTTTAAATGGTCTTATTCACATTGGGGACAAAAATTACGGTGGTGGACGAGCAGGTGAAAAGGCTTCCACTGGATTGACCGGCAGATTAAACAGTCTTGGATTTAAGTCTGGGCGTATGAAAACCGGAACCCCTCCTCGTGTTGACGGACGCTCATTAGATTACACAAAAATGATTGAACAGCCTGGAGACCTTAACCCATCAAAATTTTCATTTTCAGAAAAGACGAAGCCATTAACAAAACAACGAAGTTGTTATATTACTCATACTAATAGCTCAGTTCACGATATTTTGCGAGATGGCTTTGATCGATCACCTATGTTTAATGGATCTATAAAAAGTACTGGGCCGCGATACTGCCCTTCCATAGAAGACAAGATCAATCGCTTTAGAGAAAAAGAACAACATCAGATTTTCGTTGAACCCGAAGGCTGGAATACCGTTGAGGTATACGTTAATGGTTTTTCAACTTCATTACCCGATGATATACAATTTAAAGCACTCAAATCAGTTCCTGGCTTCGAAAAGGTTAAATTTTTTAGACCTGGTTACGCAATCGAATACGACTATTTCCCCCCTACTCAACTCTTCCACAGTTTGGAAACTAAACTGATTCAAAATTTATTCTTCGCTGGTCAAATAAATGGGACAACCGGATACGAAGAAGCAAGTGCTCAAGGATTGATGGCCGGTATAAATGCTCATTTGAAACAAAAAAGAGATCCACCTTTTGTTTTGAGGAGAGACGAAGCTTATATTGGGGTGCTGATAGATGACCTAATCCTAAAAGGTACAGAGGAACCATATAGAATGTTTACATCTAGGGCGGAATATAGAACACTTCTTCGCCAAGACAATGCTGACGAACGTCTAACACCAAAATCTCATGCGCTTGGATTGGCCTCAAATGCAAGGCTAAAGAAAGTAAAAGAAAGAAATATAAAACGTAAAAGCCTTATTAAATTTCTAAATCAAGAAAGCTACCCATTAGCAGAAGCAAACGTCCTTCTCAAATTAAAAAAGGAATCAGCAGTAAAGCAAACTGATAAGTATGCAAAGCTATTGGCCAGACCTAAAATCAACAGAAAGGACTTTGATGGTTTTAAGGCTCTACAAGAATATTTAAATGCTAATGAAATAGATGATACGATCTTTGAGCAAGCAGAAATAGATGTTAAATATTCAGGCTATATTGAAAAAGAAAAACGGAATGCAGATAAGCTAAAGAAACTGGAAAATATAAGGATACCTGGAGGATTCAATTTTGATGAATTAGCTTCACTATCACATGAAGCAAAAGAAAAGCTTAGTAAACTTCGTCCTGCTACCCTTGCTCAGGCCTCAAGAATTAGCGGGATAAATCCAAGCGATATAAGTGTACTTTTAGTATCTATGGGTCGTTAATCTCAGTGTTTCACGTGGAACATCATGAAAAAAAAAATCCTTTTTACTGTTAAAGATTATCTTGTGACTGGAGAGTCATTTCAGGTTATTTGGGATAAAAAACTACAACGTGGTCAAACTTTAATTTCTGATCATATTGAATTGTCAAAATACTATTCTTCACAAGACTATGCCTCCCATAAAGAAAATAAAAAAAGTTTAATTGATCAACTTTATTTTACAGTTCAGAAAATCATGTTTCGTTATAAAGCAAAACTAATTAATCGCTATACGAGAGGTAAAAAATTGTTGGATTATGGGTCTGGCATTGGCAACTTTGGAATGTATATGAAGAATCTTAATTATGATGTCTCCTTATTAGAACCAAACAATAAAGCTAGCACTTATGCAAAGAGTCAAGGCTTAGAGGTACATCGCTTCATTGAAGAGCTTCACGATGTTAAACAATTTAATTTGATAAGCTTATGGCACGTATTGGAACACCTTAAAGAGCCTGAAAAGATTTTGTTAGATTTTGACAAACTTCTCATGGATGAAGGTAAAATCTTTATAGCTGTACCAAATTTAAAAAGTTATGATGCCCGCTTTTACCAATCCTATTGGGCAGCTCTAGATGTTCCAAGACACCTCTGGCATTTTACAACACCTGGTATTAAAACAATGCTTAAACGATTAGGATACAGATTAAAAGCAAAGCATCCTCTGTGGTTTGATTCTTTTTACATTTGTTATCTATCAGAAAAATATTTAAAAAGCCGATGGCCGCTATTTAAGGGGATTGCGAGGGGTTTTATTTCTAATTTTAATGCTTTCTTTTCAGGAGAGTATTCTTCTTTGGTTTATGTTTTTGAAAAAACACCTAATGTTCCTGAAGATTAATTAGTTTCGTCAATTTCAAAGCTAAATCAGTGAATAACATTTTTGCATTTCCATTTCGTAAAATGTAATAATGAGTGTTTTCAAAAAGACGAATAAGACCTAAAATATTTTGATTATTTAAATAAGGTGCAAACTTCGAAATGTCAAAGTCATTTTTTGTTTGAAAAAAAACAATTTCTTTTAAATTGTAGTTTAATAAAAACGCATCTCGAAAAAACTGAATACCATATAATAAAAATGCCTTTTGTTCCTCTCTTCCTTGAGAGGCTATAAAGCTTGACCAGTGCATTAATTTACCTAAAACTTTCTTATTTCCTCTGGTCTTAAATGCAAGACGTAAAACAGCAATTAAGGATTTTTCAAATTCGTCACCCTTATCATCTTTCATTAATTTTAAAAGTAAACTATAATTTCCTTGAGATCTATTTACAACTTGATCTTTATTTTCAATATTTTCGGGGATTAAGGCTTTAAGAGCTCGTGACTCTATAGGGCCAACTCGAATATGCTGACAGCGCGATTTAATTGTGGGTAAGACTTGTTCAGGCTCTTCTGAAATAAGAATAAAAAAAGTGTGTTTGGGCGGCTCTTCTAAAAGTTTTAAAAATGCATTTGAAGCATATATATTCATTTTTTCAACACCCCAGAGTATACAAACCTTTTGCTTTCCACTAAATGCCTTTAGATATAATTTCTGGTGAAGTCTTTCAATATCAGTAACTGCGATGATTCCTTGTTTATTTCTAACATCTATTGATTTAAACCAATCATTAAAATTACCGTAAGGTTGTTCATTTAAAAAATAATACCATTGAGCTGCAAAATCATCGGAATAAGCTACTTTTTCAGTTCCTCTTTTAACTACTGGAAAGACAAAATGAAGATCTGGCTGTTTGCTTTTTTCACCTAGACCATACTTATCATTTTGTTCTCTAGGATAGTCTAAAAGATTAAGAGAAAATTCCACAGCTAGGGGGAGTAACCCATAACCAGAAAAACCCGTAAATAACTGAGCATGAGGGGTTTGACCCAGCATTATAAGATGTTCCATTTGTTTTTTTAATTTCTCTTGACCAATAAGATGCGACCAAACCATGAGTAAAGATACACTTTACTATGTGCTGTTAATGATATCTTTTTAAAAATAATTCTACATACTTATCCAATGTTGTATTTTTAGAAAAAATTTTAATATGCGAACTCTAAAACAGTTAAACTTTAAGAATGAACGAGCAATAATTCGGGTTGATTTTAATGTTCCTCTAAATAGTCAAATGCAAGTTACTGATAGAACAAGAATAGAGGCAGCTAAATCAACTATAAAATATATTTTATTAGAAGGAGGATCCTGTATTTTAATTTCACATCTAGGAAGGCCAAAAGGAAAAGACCCAAAACTTTCATTGGAACATATCGTTTCAACAGTTTCAAATACTCTGGGTGAGCCGATTTCTTTTTGCAAAGATTGTATTGGTGAACAAGCTGAGGCTGCTGCCTTGGCACTAAAACCAGGGCAGATTTTAATGATGGAAAATTTACGTTATTATAAGCAAGAAACTGAAGGAGATTTCAACTTTTCAAAACAACTTTCGAAATTAGGAACTGTTTATGTTAATGATGCTTTTGGAACGGCGCATCGCCCGCATTCGTCTACAGCCATAATTGCCCAGTTTTTTGAAAATAAGAAGTGTTTTGGAGGACTCTTAGAAAAAGAAGTATTGGCAATAGATAAAGTTATGAAAAAAGGGGTATCTCCTGTTCTAGCTGTACTTGGAGGAGCAAAGGTTTCTTCAAAAATCACTATTATTGAAAGTTTACTTGATAAGGTCAATCATTTAATAATTGGAGGAGGAATGGTATATACCTTTACTAAAGCTCTTGGCGGAAAAGTTGGAAACTCAATTTGTGAACTTGATTATTGTGGGTATGCTTTGCAACTATTAAAAAAAGCAAAACAAAAAGGAGTTGAAATTCATCTACCACTCGATGTTTTAGCAGGGGATAACTTTAGCAACGATGCTAATCAAAAAGTTTTTGACATAATGGAAATAAAAGATGGTTGGGAAGGCATGGACGCAGGACCAAAGACCATTAAAAAGTTCCATGATCTTATTTTAAAATGTAAAACAATACTTTGGAATGGCCCCATGGGTGTTTTTGAGTTCTCAAAATTTGCTAAAGGCACTATTTCCATTGGAGAATCTATCTCCGAATCTACAAAGGGAGGAGCATTTTCTTTAGTTGGCGGAGGCGATTCAGTTGCAGCAGTTAAGCAGTTTGGATTTGAGACTAAAATAAGCTATATCAGTACTGGTGGAGGAGCAATGCTCGAAAGTTTAGAAGGAAAAATCTTACCAGGAATCGCAGCTTTATATTAAACTCATGAAAAAGTATAGTATATTTTTAATTTTCATTTTTTCGTGTAATTCTAATGCTGATAGAACCAAAGCTTTTGTTCCTGAATCCAGTGGGAATCTTAATCATGTAACGGTTGTTATGGCAGAGAAAGACTGGAAATCCAGTTTAGGAAATACTGTTCGTGATTCAATGGGAATAATTTACGAAGGATTACCACTTGATGAGCCTCAGTATTCACTAAGGTATATGAATCCAGTTACATTTAAAGGTTTTGCCAGACAAAACCGAAATGTTATTTGGTTTCGAAAAGATTCAATTTCTCGTTTTCAGCTGGCAAAAAACTACTTTGCAAGGCCTCAAATTTTGGCTTTAATTACTGGTGAAGATAGAGAAAATCAAGCTTTCTTTTTTGAAGAAAATATAAGCTTATTAAGACGAACAATAGCTGAAAATGAGAGAAAAGAAAAATTGAGAAGAATTAATAAATCATTATCAACAGAAAATAATATAAAGCAGAGATTTGGAATAAGACTTAAATATCCATCAGCATATAAAACTGTAAAAGACACAGCAAATTTTATTTGGATTCAAAAGCCTATTCAAAAAGGCCACTTAAACCTAGTTGTTTATACTTTGCCCGAAAATTCAATTGATGGTGCTTTCAATAAAAAGATCTTAAATATACGGGATTCGATAGGTAAGCTTTATATTCCTGGGCGACTACCCGGAAGTTATTTGATCACAGAAAGAGCTTTTCGACCTTATTTTTTCAAGGCTAGTTTAGATGGGAAAGAAGGATATTTAACAAAAGGGACATGGGAAGTTGCTAATGACTTTATGGCAGGGCCCTTCGTGAACTACATGATTAATGACAGTGTCCAAAAAAGAATAATAGTAATAGAAGGTTTTGCATTTGCACCTTCTGTAAGCAAGAGAGACTACATGTTTGAGTTAAATACTATCCTCAGTACTTTTGAACTGGGGGATTAGCTTTCTTTCTCCTTTTCAACTTTGGGTGTTTCTTTGTCTTCTTTCGTCGCATTCTTAAATTCCTTAATCCCGCTTCCTAAACCTTTCATAAGTTCTGGAATTTTGCGCCCTCCAAAAAGTAAGAGCACAACAGCGATTATTAAAATTATTTGTGGTGCACCTATCATACCTAAAAATTTTAAAGCCAACATTGTTGTATTGTTTAAAGCAAATGTACAGAAATATTTATATTCATAACATGAAAATTATAAGCGCTTCTTTTAACAGCTTGAGGAATCCGTATCTTTATATTTAATTATGGCACTAGAAGAAAAAAAGCGGAAACAAATCCTTCAAAAATTATTAAATCCTTATTTGGTAATGATAATAGATGAGGAGACTTTTGAGGAACAAGCGCAAATAAGGACTTCACGATTGAAAATATTTTTTATAACCCTCTTACTTTTGGGAGTATTTTCTGGAATTATATTTTCTACAATTGTCTACACTCCATTAAAAGAATATATTCCAGGTTATGACTCATCTGAACTAAGAAAAAAAGCTGTTCAAAATCTTTTTTTAACTGACTCTCTAATTACACTTTATAATCAAAATATTCTTTACCTAAATTCTATTCGTAAGATTTTAACAGAGGATATTACGTTTCAAGATTCACAACCACTTCTAGAGTTTGATGAAAAAGGTATGCAAAACAATCCATCTTTGAGCAAGCCCATTTTAGAGGATTCTTTATTACGTGTCTTTGTATCACAACAGGACAAATACAGCCCAAATTTAGAAAAACAAGTTAACTCAAATATGTTTTTATTTCCACCTGTTTTAGGATCTATTTCTGAACCTTTTGATATAAATCAATCCCATTATGCTGTAGACATAGTAGCCAAAGAAAATACTCCAATAAAAGCGATATCAGATGGTACTGTCATCTTTGCAGAATGGACTTCCGAAACAGGCTATGTGATTATTTTAGAGCATAGCTTAGGAATTCTTTCAGTTTACAAGCACAATGCATCACTTAGCAAGAAACAAGGCGATAGCGTTTCAGGAGGAGAGGTTATAGCAAGTATCGGAAATACAGGAGATTTTACAACAGGTTATCATCTTCATTTTGAACTCTGGATTGATGGATACCCAGTTAATCCTGAAAACTTTTTTAACTTTTCTAGAGAATGATTAAGTCAATAGGTGCAAAAATTTATGCAGTATGGTCTTTTAGAAAAACCCAAAAATGGATTAAAAACCCAATAAAGGTTCAGGAAAAACTTCTAAGGAATTTAATTAGGAACGGAGCAAAAACCTCTTTTGGTAAAGATCACCATTTCGAAAAGATTCAAGACTTAAGGTCATTCCAAAAACGAGTACCCATAAGAGACTACGAAGGTTTTCGCCCCTATATAGATGCCATAATGGAAGGAGAAAAAGACATACTTTGGCCAGGCAGACCCATTTATTATGCTAAATCAAGTGGAACTACATCTGGAGTTAAATTTATTCCAATTACCAAGGCATCAATGCCAACTCATATTAGAGCAGCAAGGGAAGCTATTTTGAATTATATCTACGAAACGGGAAACACATCAATCGTATATGGGAAACATATTTTTGTTCAGGGTAGTCCGATTTTGCAAAACAAAAATGATGTTGCTCTAGGGCGTTTATCAGGAATCGTAGCTCACTATGTTCCATCATATCTTCAAAAAAACAGAATGCCAAGCTGGGAAACTAATTGTATTGATGATTGGGAAGCTAAAGTCGAAGCAATAGTTTCTGAAACTGAAAAGGAAAATATGTCTATAATTGGTGGAATCCCTTCTTGGGTTCAAATGTACTTTGAACGATTAATTAAAAAGACCGGCAAAAAAGTTGGGCAGCTGTTCCCAAATTTTAAACTTTTTATATATGGAGGTGTGAATTTTGAGCCTTACCGTAAAATATTTGAAAAGTTAGTTGGCAGATCTACAGATAGCATTGAGTTTTATCCCGCTTCAGAAGGTTTTTTTGCATATCAGGACCGCCAAAATGATTGTGGTTTATTATTACTTTTAGATCATGGAATTTACTATGAATTTATTTTGGCAAGTACATTTTTAGAAAAAAACCCACAAATCTACAGCTTAACCGAAGTTGAGCTTGGGGAAAATTATGTGATGATTATATCCACTTCAGCAGGCCTGTGGCGCTATAATATTGGCGATACCATAAAGTTTACGAGTACTTACCCATTTCGGGTAATTGTCAGTGGAAGATTAAAACAGTTCATTTCTGCTTTTGGCGAACATGTAATTGTAAGTGAAGTAGAGCAAGCACTAAAAGAAGCCATAGATTCTGACAAAGCAGACGTAAGAGTACGAGAGTTTACTGTTGCTCCTCAAGTTGAACCCGAAAAAGGTCTTCCATTTCATGAGTGGTTTATTGAGTTTGAGACCCCCCCAAAAGATCTTAAAGTTTTTGCTAAAAAAATAGATGAGGCTATGCGAGGAAAAAATATTTATTACAACGATTTAATTATCGGAAAAGTTTTGAGTCCATTAATTATACGCTTGGTGGTAAATGGGGGGTTTATAAGCTATATGAAAAGTATAGGTAAGCTTGGAGGTCAAAACAAAGTACCTAGAGTTAGCGATAACAGAAAGATTGTAAATGTTTTAAAAGAGTATCTAAAAAAAGATTAAATATGTCTTCAGGCAAAGTCACTCTGGTATCTAATTCAAAAAATACTTTTGTAAGAAAAGATATTATTCTTCTAGAGCAAATGGGTATAAAAGTTTATTTAATACACTCACCGGCGTACAAAAATCCATTTCATTTTTTTTTAAATAGATTCAGAGAATTTATTCTGGGGATGTATTACATAATTCAATCAAGGGCACTATTTATATGGTTTAATGATTACCACACGTTTATTCCAATCTGTTTATCAAGGATTTTTCGTAAATCGTCAATCATCATAGTTGGAGGTTATGATGCTGTAGCAAGTAATAGTTTAAATTATGGGATTTTTTTAAAAAAGAATTTTAGATATTTTATTGCAAAAAAAAACTATAGGTTTGCAAATGAAATCTGGGTAGTTCATAAAAGCTTAAAGGAAGGGTGTCCATTTACGAATGAAACTTTAGATATAAAATCAGGAATAAAAAGGTTTATCCCAAATTTAAAAACCCCAATCATAGAAGTTCCAACGGCTTATGAATCAAACTTTTGGAAAGCACAAAATTTAAAAATTAAAAAGACTGTCA
>CACLGW010000032.1 GCA_902606525.1 uncultured Bacteroidota bacterium
TTAATTGAGGGGGTAAATTATATTAATTATAAAAATTTCAAATGCATCCCCCTTTTTTTGGGGGGAATTTTTTTGTTATTTAAGTTTGAGATAATTAACTAATAATTTATAATTTATGAAAAATTTAAAAATACTTTTTACACTTGGTATAATCACTTTGGTGTTGACAACAGCACCAATCTATGGCCAAGATACCGATGATGCGCCAGAGCCGACATTTAACTTTAGCGGAACTGTCGATACATATTTTCGAGCAAGTTTCTCAGAAGATCCAGTTGCTCCCGGCACTTCGTTTGCAAATCTAAACGGGTTTGCCTTAGGTATGGCAAACTTTATTGTTTCGTATGAGGGAGAAAAATCTGGTTTTGTTGCAGATGTTGTTTTTGGACCTAGAGGATCTGACGCTGTGTTTGGTTCGGTTGGAAATTCTTCTGAGATTGTGAATCAATTGTATGCCTATTACAACCTTAGCGATGGAATAACATTTACTCTAGGAAATTTTAATACTTTTTTAGGCTATGAAGTTATTTCGCCTGCTGCAAATTTCAATTATTCAACATCATACATGTTTTCTTATGGTCCTTTTTCTCATACTGGAGCTAAATTAGACTTTTCAGTATCTGACGATGTTTCAATAATGGTTGGTGTATTCAACCAAACAGATCAAACTGAAGCAAATTATGATAGATACACAGCCTTTGGTGCACAACTCGGCCTTTTTGGACAATACATTAATTTTTTGGGTGGCGAAGATTACACTCAGATCGATTTTACAGGTGGGTTTGATCTTAGCGACAGTTTCTTCTTAGGTATAAACGCTACCTCTGCAAGCCTTGCTGGGGATACTGGTTTCGCTGGTGTTGCCCTCTATCCACAATTAACTGCTAGTGATGGATTTGCTATTGGTTTAAGAGGAGAATTTTTCTCTGAAACCGATGGTTTTGGAGCTTTAGTGTCTGATGGTGATGCTGATAATTTCTCATTAACACTTACTGGAAGCTTTACTTCAGGAAATTTTATATTCAAGCCTGAATTTAGATTAGATTCGGCATCATCTGAAATTTTTGCAATCTCTCCTACTGAAACTTCCGACAGTTTATCGTCGTTTGTTATGGCAATGATCTACACATTTTAATTAAAAATAGGAAATTATGATTAATTCTATATTTACAAATTTACCCCTAGTCATCCAAGATACTGCCTCAGTTGAAGGAGATATGGGAATGTTATGGATGTTATTGTCCGGTATTTTAGTGTTTTTTATGCAAGCAGGATTTACACTTGTAGAAGCTGGTATGACTAGACCTAAAAATGCAATTAATATTGCAATGAAAAACTTACTTGACATCAGTGTAGGTTCTATTACTTATTGGTTAGTTGGTTATTCCCTTATGTATGGTGACACATCCAATGGATACTTTTTCTGGAGTGGATTATTCCAGGGTGAGGGAGCAGATCTATTCTTTCAAACAATGTTTGCAGCAACTGCTGCCACGATAGTATCTGGTGCTATAGCTGGGAGAACCAAGTTTGAAACCTATGTTATTTTCACTCTAATAATGACTGCAATAATATATCCCATCTCCGGAGGTTGGCAATGGCAAGGTTCAGGTTGGTTAACCGAACTCGGCTTTATTGATTTTGCTGGATCTTCTATCGTGCACGGTGTAGGAGGTTTTGCTGCTCTAGTTGGTGCCTACATGGTAGGTCCAAGAATAGGAAAATATGTTGACGGAAAAGTTAATGCGATACCAGGCAGTAATATGGTTTCAGCAACACTCGGTGTTTTTATACTTTGGCTTGGATGGTTCGGTTTTAACGGTGGCTCTCAACTCGCATGGGGTGGTGACGACGCAATAGGAGCCTCAACCGTTGTATTAGTAACAAATCTAGCTGCTGCTGCAGGTGCGATGGGAGCATTATTTACTACGTGGATCTATTTGGGTAAGCCAAATATAGCTCACACTCTTAATGGTGCACTTGCTGGACTAGTGAGTATTACAGCTGGTTGTGGAAATATGACTGCAGCTGGTGCTGTTGTGGCTGGTTTAGTTGGAGGTATAATTGTTGTCTTTTCAATTGAACTAATTGAGAAAAAATTGAAGGTAGATGACGCAATTGGTGCGGTATCTGTTCACGGTGTTGCAGGGTTTTGGGGAACTATAGTAATAGGTCTCTGGGGAGTTGATGGCGCTACTGGAATTGGCTTATTTAATGGAGGTGGAGCAGATCAATTTATTGCTCAATTTACTGGAGCAGTTGCTTACATGGTTTGGGCTATTGTTATGTCCTTCATTGTATTCGCTGCACTCAAATATTCAATAGGATTGAGAGTTACCGAAGAGGAAGAAATTGGTGGTCTAGACATTTCTGAACACGGAGAACTTGCATATCCAGGAGTAAGGCAACGAGAAAAGAAATAATTAATTACTACTTTTTTGAATTATCAGCCTTCCAATAATTGATTATTGGGGGGCTATTTTTGATAAACTTTAAAACCACAATTAATATAACTGACAAACCTTAACAACTTAATGGCGTCTCCCCAGGGCTTGTTCGATCACAGCTGGCGCAGATAAGATAAGCCCTATGACGCTGTTTGCAGAGCTGTATTTAATTGATGAAAAATAATAATATTTGATCTAATAAATAAAAATCAATCTGTTTACCCAAATAACATGATAATCATAAAATTACTTATTTAGTAAAGTAAAAAAAAATAGTAAAATAAAATATTATTATTTAAATTCGCAGCCCTCCAACATTTGTTATTGGAAGGCTGTTTTTTTATTAAAATTGTATTGGTCTCTCCCACTAGTTGTAGGAATTTTTTTATAAATTTTAAAAATAATTAAATGCGTGATTTAGCCAGATTATTAAGTCTTTTATTTTATTTAAATTTATTTGCTCAAAATAATTCTTCAAGTGAGGGCCCTTTTAATCAACTTATAATTCGTGGAGCAACATTAATAAATGGAAATGGTTCTCCACCAATAGGACCAGTTGATATTAGCGTTAAAAATGATAAAATCACTAATATTAGTGTAGTCGGTTATCCAGGAGTACCAATAGATAAAAATAAGAGACCGAAATTAGAAGATAATGGTAGAGAAATTGATGCTTCTGGCATGTTCGTACTTCCTGGTTTTATCGATATGCATGGTCATATCGGAGGAGTTTCTCAAGGGGCAGATTGGGATTATGTCTTTAGACTTTGGTTAGCACACGGGGTTACTACTGTTCGCGAACCTAGTGGTCGTAGTGTTAATTATGCAGTGGATCTTAAACAACGGAGTGCTAAAAATAAAATTATCGCCCCTAGAATTTTAGCATATACTGGCTTTGGACAAGGGAGTAAGATGCCTATAAAAACTGCTGAACAAGCTCGAGAATGGGTTCGCCAAAACGCCAAAAATGGTGCAGATGGGATTAAATTTTTTGGAGCAGAACCTGATATTATGATTGCTGCATTAGATGAAAATAAAAAATTAGGCTTACGATCAGCATGTCATCATGCTCAACTGAAAGTTGCTCGTTGGAATGTACTAAATTCTGCCAGAGCTGGTCTTACATCTATGGAACATTGGTACGGTTTACCAGAGGCACTTTTTGAAGACCGTACAATACAAGATTACTCACCGGATTTCAATTATCAAAACGAGCAAGATCGGTTTGGAGAAGCCGGCAAATTATGGAGTCAAGCTGCAAAACCATATTCAGACCACTGGAACAATGTAATGAATGAATTGATAGGTTTAGATTTTACTATAGTCCCTACATTTAATATTTATGAGGCAAATAGAGATTTACATAGAGCTAGAAGAGCCGAATGGCACGAAGATTATACATTACCCTCACTCTGGAGATTTTATCAACCCAGTAAAATTTCTCACGGTTCTTATTGGCATTTCTGGGGTACAGAAGAAGAAGTCGCCTGGAAAGAAAACTATCGTTTATGGATGACCTTTATAAATGAATATAAAAATAGAGGTGGACGAGTGTGCACAGGTTCTGATTCTGGGTTTATATTTCAATTATATGGTTTTGCTTTTATAAGAGAAATGGAAATGTTAAGAGAAGCAGGATTTCATCCTTTAGAAGTAATACGTTCGGCAACCTTAAATGGTGCTGAAGCTCTTGGAATTGATAAGCAAACAGGATCGATAGAAATAGGTAAAAATGCCGATTTTGTAATAGTTGAAGAAAATCCTCTCAAAAATTTTAAAGTCCTTTACGGAACAGGAGCAATAAAACTTACAAAAGACAATAAAGTAATTCGTGTAGGTGGAGTAAAGTACACTATCCGTCAAGGGGTTGTTTATGACGCAAAAAAACTACTTTCAGAAGTTAAAGAAATGGTTGATAAAGCAAAGGAAAAAGAAGCATTTGAAATTTTACAACCAGGAATCAATTAAATTTTGAAAAAACTGACTCTTTTAATGCATTGCCCTGATCGAAAGGGAATAATTGCTGATGTAACTCAATTTATCCATACAAATAATGGTAATATTATATATATCGATCAATATGTTGATCGAGCACACAAAAGTTTTTTTATGCGTGTTGTTGTAGAAAGTGAATTCAATAAAACCTCATTTGAAGATTTTAAAGATTCCTTTAATCTTTATATAGGAACCAGCTATTCTTTAAAGTGCTCATTTTATTTAGCAGAAGAGATAGCCAATGTGGCTGTATTTGTTTCTAAATATGATCATTGTTTATATGATATTCTATCGCAACAACGTTCAGGTAAATTAGCCTGTAATATACCTTTTATTTTAAGTAATCATAATGACCTTAATCTGATTGCAAAACAATTTGATATCCCTTTTTACCATATACCTATTGAGAAAGACAATAAAGCAGAGGCTGAAGAAAAACAATTTGAACTATTAAAAAATTATAAGATTGATTCTATCGTTCTTGCAAGATACATGCAGATTGTCTCCAATAGTCTCATAGACGCGTATCCAAATGAAATAATCAATATTCACCATTCTTTTTTACCTGCATTTCCTGGTGCCAAACCCTATCACTCTGCTTTTGACCGTGGAGTTAAGATTATAGGGGCTACGAGTCATTATGTTACCGAGAAATTAGATTCAGGACCAATAATTGAGCAGGATATAGTTAGAGTTTCACATAAGCATGAAGTAAATGACTATATTTTAAAAGGTCAAGATCTAGAACGGATTGTTCTTTTACGTGCATTAAAACAACATTGTGATCGTAAAATTATGGTTTATAATAATAAGACCGTAATTTTTAATTAATCTCTCAATAGATAAGAAAGTAGAGTATTGTTAAATTTTTCTGATTGGTCAATATTTACGACATGTCCCGATCCAATAATAGTAGCTAGGGAAGAAGATTTATGAAAACGTATAATTTTTTTTACAAAGGGTAAAAACATATAGTCTTGCTCACCCATAAGATACAAAATTGGAGTTTTTACTTCAACTGATCTTATTTTTTTAAGCAAAGGAAGTATAGAATCGGTTAATTTGTACCAGCGTTTAAATTCTTTTTGAGATATTTTTTTAGCCTCATTAATAAAATAAACTCTTGACTTCCTGTGATTTTTGTATGGCATAATAACATAAGCAAAAAAAGTATAAATCCATATGAATGGAAGTATACTTTGGGTTAGATTACCTAAAAACATCAAAAGTCTAGATTGAAGATTTAAATTTAAAATTGCACCGCCTAGGCCTATCTTTTCCACCCTGTCTTCATTGTTAAAAAGCATATACTGAATCAAAATACTTCCTAAAGAAATTCCAACAAAATGAGACTTTTTAATTTCATTTAAATCTAAAACATTAATAACATCATCTATTATTTGATCAAAATTATACTTTGTCCCTTCGGGTGATTCTGCAGATTTTCCATGACCTCTTAAATCCACCAATAATATATTAAAATAAGCCTTAAAGAAACGTACCTGATTAAACCATATTGACGAGCTTCCACCAGCACCATGGATAAAAGTAATCCACTTTTCTGATTTATTTTCTGCAGAATAAGTCGTATGATGAAGCATTAAATTAAACCCCTTAGTTTTAAATATCTTTCCATTTGTTTTTGTAATACTTTAGCTTCTTCAGCTGCAGCACCAGCAAAATCATTATCTCTAGAAGCATAAATAATCCCTCGTGAAGAATTTACTAACAAACCACATTGATCATTCATTCCGTTTAGAGCTACTTTAGATAGGCTTCCCCCCTGAGCTCCTATTCCAGGTACAAGTAAAAATGATTTAGGAACTAATTTACGAATTGACTCAAATACTTTAGCTTTTGTCGCCCCAACAACGTACATAAGTTGTTCAGCATTTTTCCAACCTATGCTTGTCTTTAAAACTTTTTCAAAAAGAAATTGATCTTGATCGATCGAATATTGAAAATCAGTCGCACTCTGGTTTGAGGTTAAAGCGAGAATGATCGTGCGTTTATCTTCATATTCTAAGAAAGGATTTACTGAATCTTCACCCATGTACGGAGATACGGTAACTGAATCAACACCATAGGTTTCAAAAAAGGCTTTGGCATAATATCCAGCAGTATTCCCTATATCAGATCTTTTCGCATCGGCAATAGTAAAGTGATTGGGATAATTACTATTTAAATATTTTATTATTTTACTGAAAGCATGCCACCCTTGAATACCGTAGGATTCAAAGAAAGCTAAATTAAGTTTATAAGCTACTGCATATTCATGGGTTGAATCTATAATTGCCTTTGCAAAAGCAAAAATCGGGTCCTCTAACTCATGCAAATGTGGGGGTATTTTTTCTAAATCAATATCTAATCCTACACAGAGGAAAGAAGCTTTGGCTTTGATTTGTTGAAAAATAAATTCATTTTTCATAACACTTCCCCTGCTTCCTTTAGCTTTTGTGTATTTTGATACAACTTAAGTTCTTCAATAATTTTATGAATATTGCCATTTATAAAATTTGGAAGATCATAAAGGGTTAAACCTATTCGGTGATCAGTCACTCTTCCCTGAGGATAGTTGTAAGTTCTAATTTTAGCTGATCGATCTCCTGAAGAAACAAGCGTATTTCGTTTTTCTGAGTCAGAAGCTAGTTTCTTGGAAAGTTCAAGCTCATATAGTCGAGAGCGCAAAACCTTGAGCGCTTTGTCTTTATTCTTGTGCTGAGATTTTTGGTCCTGACATTGTGCGACTATACCAGTCGGCTCATGCGTGAGTCTTACGGCTGAATATGTGGTATTAACTGACTGCCCCCCTGGACCGGAAGAGCAAAAATAATCAACCCTTACTTCGTTCATGTCAATTTCAACGTCAAATTCCTCAGCTTCTGGTAAAACCATAACTGTAGAAGCAGAAGTATGAACCCTTCCTTGTGTTTCAGTTTGGGGTACACGCTGGACTCTATGAACTCCAGATTCGTATTTTAAGGTTCCATAGACATCTTCTCCAGAGACCTCGAAAATCACTTCTTTAAAGCCCCCAGCTGTACCATCACTAGAATCAACAAAACTGACACTCCAATTCATGGATTGACAATATTTAGTATACATACGGTAAAGATCACCTGCAAAAATACTCGCTTCGTCTCCTCCTGTACCAGCACGAATTTCAATTACAACATTTTTTGTGTCTTCAGGATCTTTGGGTATTAATAAAAATTTAATTTCTTCTTCAATCTTAGGAAGTTGTTCTTTAGCAGATTCCACTTCGATTTTAGCCATATCAATCATTTCACTATCAGTTTCCTTTTTAAGTATTAATTCTGCTTCATTAAGATTAGAAAGAAGGTTCTTGTATACTTTAATTTTTTCAACCATTAAAGATAGATCCTTGTATTCTTTATTTAATTGGATATATTTCTTTTGATCTGAAATAATATCAGGCTGAATAATAAGGTCTGACACTTCATCGAAACGTTGTTGTATTATTTGTAATTTTTCTAACATTTAAATACAAATTTACAAATTGTATAAGTATTATAACTAGGATATCACTTTAAGGTAATGGAATACTCAATATCAAGTAAATTTTCCATTTTTACTGATAAAAATGATGGTAAGTTAATTTCAAAATCAGTAGGGATAAGCTTAAAGTTTCCAAAAATATTCCAAGTCTCGTCTTTGCGTTTCAAATTTCCTGTAAGTTCCTTTTTTATCTTAATTCCATGAAAATTGAAAGTACCTTTTAAATTAACTTTATCACCAACTGCACTAATAGATTCTGAATAAAATTTTATTTCGGGATATTTTAGTGCTTCAAGGACCTCTAGTGAATGTGAATCTCTACCAGAGTTACCACTGTTAAAATCTCTTACGTAAATTAAAATAGCTATTTTTTCAATTTTATTACCTTTTGAATTAAGAATTGCTACTCCATTCACATTATTATTAACTCCCTCCCAAGAATGAAGCAAATGATCACCTTTATATTTTATTGACGACTCTTTTGAATTAATTTTTAATTTAATGCTTTGAGCAAAATTAAATTTGATACAAAAAATTAATCCAAATAATAATAATTTTATTTTCATTAGTTAAATTTAAAAACTAATACAGCTGCTGCGAAACTTCCAACAGCTGTATAAGCAGAGTATTTATGTATTTTTCTATTTCGGTTTTTGTAAATACCAGTCGCTAACATAGCTGAAAAGTGTATTGAAGCTAAATATTTATGTGCTTTTATAGAATTTAGTCCCTTATATTTTTTATTAATTAATGGAGGGGGTGAAAATAAAGATAAACCAGCGCCAGTAAAGTAGCTTAGTGTTGTAAGATTCCCAACAGTTTTGTGTGTCCTGTATAGGCCTCTCTCCCAATTATTATAAAGTTTACCTCCTAAAAATCCTTGTGTTACCATTCCAGCCAGAGTTAGGTAACCAATTATTTGATGCACTTTCAACATTGAACGCCTTAACTTTAATTCTTTTTCTCGTTGTTCAATATTAAGAGATGATATACCTGTTTTTCGAAACAAGCCTTTCTCACCCCAAAGTAACTTTTGTGTAAAAACCATTCTATCAGGTAAAAGCGATTCATCACTTTGAGCATCCTTTCTTATTGAACTGAATAAATCTTCACTTTGCCCTAAAAGACATAAAGGCGCTAGTAGAAATAAAAAAATCTTAGTCACCAAAAACTTATTATTTATAACTAAGGGTCCCATAAGCAGTTTTTATTGTTAATTTTTTATATGTACTTTCTTCAACACGACCAATAATTTGAGCGTCTACAGAAAATGATTTTGAAATACTTATTATTTCTTCTGCGATTGAGGGGTCAACATACAATTCCATTCTATGACCCATATTAAAAACTTTATACATTTCGCTGGGAGATGTTCCAGATTCCTTTTGAATTAAATTAAAAAGCGGAGGCACCTCAAAAAG
>CACLGW010000033.1 GCA_902606525.1 uncultured Bacteroidota bacterium
TGTTTTAAAAAAGAATTATATTCAAGAAGTTGTTCTTGGCTAATATCGTATTTTTCAGTTATTTCAGTTAATGTTTCACCTTTTTGAACACTATGAATGACAAAGCCTTCGGGAACTTGACCAATAGTCAATTGAAGCCCAGTAAAAAAAGAAAATAAAAATAAAAATATTCTCATAAATTTTTTTGGTTCAAAAACTACTCCCATTCTATTGTAGCAGGAGGTTTTGAGCTAATATCATAAACTACTCTGTTAATTCCTTTAACATTATTAATAATTTGATTAGAGATTTTTTGTAAAAATGCATAAGGCAAATCTACCCAGTCGGCAGTCATTCCATCAGTAGATTGAACTGCTCTTAAAGCTACACAATTTTCATAAGTGCGCTCATCACCCATAACCCCAACACTATAGACTGGGAGAAAAATCGCTCCTGCCTGCCATACTTTGTCATATAACTTCCACTTCTTAAGTCCTTCAATGAAAATCGCATCAACCTCTTGTAAAATAGTAACTTTTTCTCTTGTTATATCTCCCAAAATACGAATTGCCAAACCAGGACCAGGAAAAGGATGTCGTCCTAAAAGTATAGGGTCCATTCCCAAACTTATACCTACTCGTCTTACTTCATCTTTAAAAAGCATTCTTAAAGGCTCTACTAAATTCAGCTTCATATAGTCAGGTAATCCTCCAACATTATGGTGAGATTTTATAGTAGCTGATGGACCATTTACAGATACAGATTCGATTACATCGGGATAGATTGTTCCCTGACCTAACCATTTTGCATTTTCGACTTTTTTTGATTCAATATTAAAAACATCAATAAATATTTTACCAATAATTTTTCGCTTTGTTTCTGGATCAGATATTCCCTTTAAGGCTTCTAAAAATTTAAGCGACGCATCAACGCCTTTAACATTAAGCCCCATACCTGAATATTGCTTAAGAACCTGTTCAAATTCGTTCTTTCTCAATAAACCATTATTTACAAAAATACAGTTCAGATTTCTTCCAATAGCTTTATGAAGCAACATGGCAGCAACAGAAGAATCAACTCCTCCCGAAAGACCAAGAATTACCTTATCATCTCCAACCTTATCTTTCATTTTATTCAATGTCATATCCACAAAAGAGTCAGGAGTCCATTCTTGTTTTACAAGGGCTATATGGACTAAAAAGTTTTCTAAAATCTTTTTTCCATCTGAAGAATGGTAAACTTCAGGATGAAACTGAATAGCATAGGTTTTTTCACCAATAATTTTGAAAGCTGCATTTTTAATATCTTCTGTACTACCAAGACATTCTGCTTGATTAGGTAGCTTAAGAATAGTATCAGCATGACTCATCCAAACTTGACTATTTAATGACACATCCTTAAATAAGGGTTCTTTATCATTAAATGAAGAAAGTTTTGCTCTACCATACTCGCGAGTCTTAGATGGGCTTACTTTTCCTCCAAAAAAGTGAGCTAGGTATTGGGCTCCATAACAAACACCTAAAAGAGGTACCTTTCCCTTAATCTGACTTAAATCAGGATGGGGAGCATCTGGTGATCGAACCGAAAAAGGAGAACCCGATAAAATAACTGCCTTAAAGCATGAAATATCAGTGGGAGGATAATTGTAAGGATAAATTTCACAATAAATAAAAAGCTCCCTAACTCGACGAGCAATTAATTGAGTATACTGGGAACCGAAATCGAGAATAAGCACTTTTTCTTGCATGAACAAAAATACAATTTAATACAAGGCTTTTATACACAATTATAAATTTAATAAACAAGAATTGTTAATATTCGATTAAAGTGAAGTCAGGATTTAAAGGGTCTAAGCAATTAATAAGCGAAGGAATCATTTTCTCTCCAATTTCTAGATAAAAAGTAAAGAAATTTAAACTGCGTTCTTGAAGTTGATCGTTTGGGAATAATTGTTCATGTAATAATGATAATCTAGATATGTGATCTGAAAGTTTACGTTTTTGTGCTTTTAGTAATCGCTTTTCTAAATAATCTAGACCCTTCATTTGTTTTTTTAACTGAGCATTTACTGCTCCTTCAAAGGATTTATCTGTTTTGTTTACTAAAGATAGAAGATAATTAAACTGATCATTTAGCTTAGTTTTAAGAAATTCCAAGTCTAGATCAATACTGCTGATCTGTCGAATCTTTTTATTAATTAATTCATTTCGTTTTAAAAACAAATCTGATGTAGATAAATCTAGTTTGTCTAATTTAATTTTCAATTTCTCTGAATAAATCAAGGCAGAATTTCTTAACAAAAGAGAAGGAAATGGTAAGTTGTAATGATCAAAGTTTTTTTTCAGTTGAAACCAATAAGTGATTTCAGCAGCTCCTCCTATGTAAAATAAATTAGGTAAAATCAGTTCTTGAAATAAAGGTCTTAAAATTACATTTGGAGAAAAACGCTCAGGATGGTTATCCAGAATTTTTAAAAAAGTGTCTTTTGTAAAATTTAGCTCACTACCAATTAAGGAGAAACCTTTGTCATTTTTTTCAATTCGAAAACGACCCTGAGAAGTCAAATAGAATAGATTTATCTCTCTAGGATTAACTTGAGGAATATACTTTCTGTTATATTTTTTTTTGATTGAATCAATTTGTTCAGTCACTTTATTAAAAGATGTGTTATTTGTCAATTCATCTTTGACTATTCTTGAAAAAAGATTTTTGAGATCTTTTTTATTTGGCTCAATTATAATAAGTCCATAGTCTCCAAAAAGTTGATTCACCAAATCAAAAGTTGCTTCGGATAAGTTTTTTGATTTACGATAACTTTTTCTTAATAATTGCTTAATGAAATTAGCATCGGAATTATTTCCTAAATGAGCTTCAAATAGGTCTAATTCTTTTTGTAAATCAGTCAAAGGCAAGTCACCAACAGCACCATCTGATTCTGTTTTCCACTGAATTTTCTTGTTCTGAAAAAGGAAACTATTAATCTCTTCAAAATCATGATCTTCGCTAGCCATCCAATATACTGGTATAAAGTCTGTTTCTGGATTTTTTATCTTAAGTTGTTTACATAAATTAATAGTGCTGATTATTTTATAAATAAAATAAAGAGGTCCAGTCATCAAACATAATTGGTGACCAGTAGTAACAGTAAATGTATTTTCGTTGGCAAGTAATTTAAGATTTTTACTGACTTCTTTTTTAAGGGATTTTTTTGCGTATTGGGTATTAAGTGAATTAACGAGTATTTCTCGCGATTTTTTTGAATAACTATCCTTTTTAAGTTCAATTTGGTTTAGTGAATTATCTAAATTAGGATAATTACCATAAAAATGTTGTAAACTTTTATTTTTGCTCAGATAATCATAAATTAATTGAGAAAAACGGCCTGTATCTTTTAATGGAATGTTTTGCTTACGCATCATGCAATTTATGTAAAGATATTCGTTTTTTGATAAAAAGGAATTTATAGTTTGGTTAGAAAGTGTACTTTTAAATTAAAAACAAACTTATGTTTTCCTGGAAATTATCTCTATTATTAATTATTTTTTCAACCATGCTCACTGGGCAAATAAAATCCCCAGATGATTTTTTTGGATACGAACTTGGTGATCGTTTTCATAGACATCATCAAATAATTGATTATTTTCAGCATTTAAAAGAAAACTCTTCTCAAATTCAACTACTTCGATACGGAAAAACTTTAGAAGGTCGTTTATTGCAGTTGGTATTTATTTCAGACCAAAATAATATTAAAAATATTGAGAATATCCGGACTGCTCACCTTCAGGATAGTGGTTCTGTGATTGGATCAAAAAATAATGATATAGCTATCGTTTGGCTTAGCTACGGCGTTCATGGAAATGAATCTTCTAGTTCTGAGGCAGCTATGGAAACAGCCTTTGCTTTATTGACCAAACATAAAAATTGGTTAAAAAAGACAGTAGTTATTTTAGATCCATGTATTAATCCAGATGGAAGGGATCGATTTGTAAATTTTTATAATCAAACTAAGAGCACACCTTATGATCCAAATCTAAATACAAGAGAGCATGAAGAACCCTGGCATAACGGAAGAACAAATCACTATATTTTTGATCTGAATCGAGACTGGGCTTGGCTTACTCAAAAAGAATCTCTACAAAGAATTAAACAATATAACCGATGGTTGCCTCATATTCATGTAGATTTTCATGAACAAGGAATTAACAGTCCTTATTACTTTGCTCCAGCTGCAGAGCCACTGCATGAAGTCATTACAAAGTTCCAAAAAAACTTTCAGGAAAGTATTGGAAAAAACCATGTGAAATATTTTGATAAAGAAGGATGGTTTTACTTTACTAAACAACACTTTGATCTTTTATATCCCAGCTACGGAGATAGTTATCCCATGTACTTAGGGAGTATTGGAATGACCTACGAGCAGGCAGGAGGTGGAGAAGCTGGATTGGGTGTTAATAACGATGAAAATATCTTGCTTACACTTAAAAATAGAATAAAGCATCACTATACAACAGGAATTTCAACAGTAGAAATAGCATTTAAAAAAAAGTCCTTGTTAATTAATAATTATAAAACTTTTTTCACCGATAAAAATTTGAAATACAAAAACTTTGTACTTGAAGGTAATGAAGATAAATTGATTGAAATATCAGATTTCTTTGATAAACATAAGATAAAAAGTGAAAGATTACTAAAAAATACTTTAGTACGTGGTTATGATTATCAAGAACTTAAGAATACAACAACCCCTTTTTCCAAAAATGCTTTAGTTATTTCAACTAATCAAATCAAAGGGAAAATGGCTCATGTTTTATTGGAACCTAAAACAAAGCTGAATGACTCTCTTACATATGATATTACAGCTTGGTCACTACCATATGCATATGGTCTTAAAGCAGCTGCTACTCGCGAAACTCTAAACACTGTTCCTTACAAAGCAAAAAAAATTGAATTTGATCAAACAAATATTGGTTTATATGGGTGTGCTCTTGAATACAAAAGCTTCAAGGATAGTAAATTTTTAGCAGCACTTTTGAAGGAGGGTCTTGGAGTTAGAATAAATACTATTCCAATAACTAATAGTGGGAAAAATTGGAAAGAAGGCTCTATGTTTATCTTAAAAGGGGACAATTTAGAAAATGAGAACTTCATAAATTCGTTAAAAAATTTAGCCCAAAAATATAATCGTATAATTCACCCTATTCAAACTGGGTATTCAGATAAAGGACCTGACTTGGGAGCTGATGAGTTAAAACTAATTAAGGCACCACGAGTAGCAGTATTTAAAAATGATTTTACCTCATCATATAGGTATGGTGAAGTTTGGTATTTTTTTGAACAACAATTAGTATACCCTCTTATGCAAGTAGTTGAAAAAAACTTAGAAAAAATATTACCCAGTATAGATATATTAATTATTCCTGGTGGTAATTATAATAAATGGTCAAGTATAAGGTTAGAAAAAAAAATTTATGAATGGGTAAAAAATGGAGGCAAAATTGTTGCTATATCGAAAGCCTTAAACCTTTTTTCAAATTCTGAAAACTTTAATTTAAAAAAGAAAAAAGAACCAATTCAGGACAATACTAAAATTCCTTACTCAAAACTGGATCGTTATGAAATTAGTACGATTACAACTGGTAGTATTTTTGAAGCAAGTATTGATAAAACGAACGCACTAGGTTTTGGTATATCACGTTATTACACCTTAAAATTAGATGCTGACGCTTATTATTTTTTAGAAAATGAGGGTAATGCTTTTACACTTAGCTCGAACGCAAAACCTGTAGCGGGATTTGTAGGTTACCTTGCCAAAAAAAATCAAAAATCATCTTTACTTTTTGGACATGAACAATATGGTGAAGGTGAGATAGTTTATTTAGTAGACAATTTACTTTTTAGGGGGTTTTGGCACTCTGGAAAACAAGTGATTTCAAATGCCATTTTTTTTAGATAGGTGTCCCAATAAGATCATAATCTGTGGCTTCAATAATTTTAATATCTACAAAATCTCCAAGTTTTAAATAATATTTTGTTGCATCAATCAGTACTTGATTATCTACATCTGGAGAATCCATAAACGTTCGCCCCACATAGTTAACTCCTTCTTTTCGATCAATCAAACATTGAAACTTTTTACCAAGAAAGTTTTGATTATGATCCCAAGAAATTTGAGATTGGATTTCCATAATAATATTTAATCGTTCTTTCTTTACTTCCTCAGGAATGTCATCTTTTAATTTAAAAGCATGTGTATTTTCTTCATGACTGTATGTAAAGCATCCCAATCGTTCAAATCTCATTTCTTTGAGCCATTTTTTTAAGACTTCAAAATCTTCATTTGTCTCTCCAGGGTATCCCACGATTAAAGAAGTTCTAAGGATAATTCCTGGAACTTCTAAACGAAACTTTTTTAAAAGTGCAGTTGTTCTTTCTTTAGTAGTGCCCCTACGCATTGATTTTAGAATAGGATTGGCGATATGTTGAAGAGGTATGTCAAGGTAATTGCAAATTTTAGGCTCAGTTCTAATTACTTCTAAAACATCCTCAGGAAAACCTGTGGGAAAAGCATAATGTAAGCGAATCCATTCAATTCCGTGGATAGTAACTAGGGATTGAAGAAGATCCGCCAATCTTCTTTTTTTATATAAGTCCAATCCATAATAAGTTAAGTCCTGAGCGATTAGTATTAACTCTTTTACTCCATCTTTTGCCAAATATTTTGTCCGTTGAATTAGTTCTTCCAATGGTATTGACCGATGATTTCCACGCATCAACGGAATTGCACAAAATGAACAGGGACGATCACAGCCCTCAGCAATTTTCAGATATGCAAAATGTTTAGGAGTAGTTAAAATACGCTCTCCTACCAATTCGTGTTTATAATCTGCACCTAAAACTTTTAAAAGCTCAGGCAGGTCCGATGTTCCAAAATACTTATCTACTTCTGGAATTTCTTTTTTCAAATCTGGTTTATAACGTTCACTTAAACAACCTGTAACATAAACCTTATCAACCTCGCCTGCTTCCTTAAATTGAATTTGTTCTAGAATAGTATTGACTGATTCTTCTTTTGCATTATCTATAAAGCCACAAGTATTAATAACTACTATATTTCCTTTTTTTTCATGGACTACATCTTTGCCACTAGCTTTTAATTGACCCATCAGAACTTCTGAATCATATATATTCTTCGAGCAGCCTAAAGTAATTATATTGATGGTATTTTTGGTTGCAGACTTTGTTCGCATGCTTAATGATAATTATATAAATTAGTATTTACTTTAGTTCTAGGACTTTATTCAAAAAGTAAAGTACCTCCTGGGTTACTAGATCATATTTATCACCACTCAAATATGAAGTAATAACGTGGTCACCTGCTTCAGGGAAAGCCACTTTAACTTTGAGATTTTCTGGGGTCCCAAGTTGATCAAACATCTTTAACATGGCTTTAACCGAAACAACTTTGTCTTGTAAATTTTTATTTTTAAAATAATAACCCATAAATACGGGTTTTTTAAAACTTTCAAAAGTAAATTTATTCATTTTTATATCTAAAAATTTCTGCATATGAGTTACACTCTCTAAGCGTGTCTTTGTTGTCCAATATTTCTTTTTTTCAGTTGTAGTATTTTCCCATATGTGGTAATTACCTCTTTTAACTATACGTGCTATTTGAAGTCCCCAAGGCATAGAAAGTAGTTTAGAAAGTGGATCAAACACCTCTATATTTGGGCCAAAAAGACATACAGCTTTAACATTAGGATCTTGACCTAAAATCAAAGATAAAGTTCCTCCATGGGAAGTTCCAAGTAAAATGACCTCTTCTCCTAATTGTTTTGCAACAGCAATAGATTCCTTTGCTGATTCCCAATAATCGTAATTATTAAAATTCAACATTGGTTCTTTCTCATCAAGCCCATGTCCAAACAAGCGAGGAACATAAAGATTTGCAGACAAAGCTTTTGCAATGTCACGATGGACAGGATCTCCTTCCATACCCGAAGCAGTGAAACCGTGAAGATATAATACGCTATATTTAGTTTTATTAGGGATTGAGTCGTTGAAAATAATTTTGGATGCATTTCCTGGGCGTACATTACCTAATGAATTTTCTTTTTCTTTAATCCAATGATTAAGAGTAATTAAATCTGAAGGAACAGCAACTGCTTCAGACTTTAATACTGGAGTTTCTACTCGGGGACCTATTAGATAAATAGCACCCAATAATAGAATAAAAATAGAAAAGTTCTTTAATATTTTCATTTATGTATGAGTTTAGCTAAATAAAGTCTGAATAAATTTTTCAGGATCAAAATCCTGTAAATCTTCAATACCCTCTCCTACTCCAATATATTTCACTGGAATTTTTAATTGATCTGAAATACCAAGAAGTACACCCCCTTTTGCTGTTCCATCAAGTTTAGTTATTGCTAAACTGGTTACCTCAGTTGCAGCAGTAAATTGCTTTGCTTGTTCAAAAGCATTTTGCCCGGTAGAACCATCAAGTACCAACAATACCTCTTGAGGAGCATCGGGAATTACTTTTGACATTACTCGCTTTACTTTTGACAATTCATTCATTAAATTTATTTTATTATGAAGACGCCCTGCAGTATCAATTAAAACAAGATCTGCTTTCTGAGCTGTTGCAGCTTGTATTGTGTCAAAGGCGACAGATGCAGGATCACTTCCCATTTTCTGACAAACTAATTGAACACCCGCACGATCTGCCCAAATTTGTAATTGATCAATTGCTCCAGCACGAAATGTATCTGCTGCACCTAAAATTACTTTTTTCCCTTGTGCTTTAAATTGATAAGCTAGCTTACCTACAGTGGTTGTTTTTCCAACACCATTTACTCCTACAATCATCACTACGTGTGGGTTGTGACTCTCAAAAATTTTATCCTCAACATTTTTATGAATCAGTAAATCAGAAATTTCTTCCCTTAACATTTTAACCAATTCATTGAATCCAAAATACTTTTCTTTTTCCGTGCGCTTTTCTAAAACATTTATAATTTTTATGGTGGTTGCTACTCCAACATCTGACTGAATCAAAATTGCTTCAAGTTCATCAAGTACATCTTCGTCGATTTTTGTTTTACCGATAACTAATTTGCCCAGGCGAGA
>CACLGW010000034.1 GCA_902606525.1 uncultured Bacteroidota bacterium
TCAATTTAAAATGAAACCATTAATTCTATTATCAATAATTATATTCCTCTTGAATATTAAACCAAAAAACTCTTATGAGGACAAAATTGATGGACGATGGACAGAAAAAAAAGCATGGGAATGGCATAAATTGAATGGTTGGATGGCAGGCACAAATTTCAATCCAAGTTCTGCCATAAACCAGCTGGAATTTTTTCAAGAGGAAACTTTTGACATCGAAACTATAGATCGTGAATTAAAATGGTCTGCAGAGTTAGGAATGAAAATGCACCGGGTTTATCTACATAACCTTTTATGGGAACAAGATTCAGTTGGATTTATAAAGCGTTTAAATACTTTTCTTAATTTATCACATAAGCATCAACTTAAGACTATGTTTGTTTTATTAGATGATGTTTGGCATCCAATCCCAAAGCTTGGAAAACAACCCAAACCAATACCTTTCATTCATAATTCTGGATGGGTTCAGGCCCCAGGTGCAGAAATTTTAGGAGATTCTCTTAGACATAATGATTTAAAAAGTTACATCAAAGGTGTCATTACTAATTTCGCAAATGATAAGAGAGTAATAGCGTGGGATTTATACAACGAACCTGATAATGTTGCTAATCAGCCAGATCGCATTAAAATTGAAATAAAAGATAAATATATTTTCTCATTTGCTTTATTAAAAAAAGTAATGCACTGGGCCCGTGAAGTTAATCCTTCCCAACCTCTAACTGTCGGATTATGGAAAGGTGATCATAAACTTTGGGGAAATCCTGAGGCTTTGCGACCACTTGAGCGATTTATGGTAGAAAATTCTGATGTGATTTCATTTCACTCATATAATGGACCAGAAATTACTAAAGAAAAAATTGAAGCTCTTAAAAAATATAACCGTCCAATAATTTGTACTGAATATCTAGCTAGAACCCATGGGAGCACCTTTGAATCAATACTTCCTATATTTAAGTCAAATCAGATCCATGCAATAAATTGGGGTTTTGTATCAGGTAAAACCAATACGATATTTCCATGGATCTCCTGGGAGAAAAGATTTGATTCCATGCCAAAAATATGGCATCATGATATCTACAGAATAAATAAAACCCCCTTTTCTGAAAAAGAAATTTCATTTATAAAGAGGCAATTAATTAACCCATAAAGAGTGTTGATTTGAAAAAAAATTTAAAAAAGTAGATAAATGTAATACTTGAATTAATCTTTTAATTTACCAATTGACTTACCAACAAGCATTGAAACCGAAGCATCTCCAGTAACATTTACAATCGTTCTGCACATATCAAGGGGTCTATCAATTGCAAAGATTAATGCAAGTCCAGCTTCAGGAATACCTGCTTGAGCTAAAACAATTACTAGCATAACAATCCCTGCACTAGGAACAGCTGCTGTCCCAATTGAAGCCAGCGTAGCAGTAAGGACAATACCTAATTGAGCTGGTAAATTTAAATCCAGCCCAAAAGCTTGTGCAATAAATACAGCAGCAACTCCTTGATAAACAGATGTTCCATCCATATTGATGGTAGCACCTATTGGTAATACAAAACTTGCAACTTCTTTATCTACGCCCAAATTATCTTCTACACATTCCATAGTAACAGGTAATGTTGCTGCACTTGAGCTTGTTGAAAAAGCTAAAAGCTGTGCTGGGGCAATCCCTTGCATAAAAAATGAGATTTTTCTTTTGGTAACAACTCGGACAATTATGATATAAACTAATATCATTGCTGCTAGCCCTAAAAGTAAAGTTATTGCGTAAAGTGCTAAAGCTTGAAATAATTCTAGACTAGGAGCCTCGACTACTAAAGCAGCAAGTAGAGCAAAGACTCCATAGGGGGCTGATTTCATAATCAAATCAATTAGTTTTAAAATAATAGTATTAAAAGAATCAAATAATTTCTTAACCGGTTTGACTTGCTTTTCAGGCAAAAATATCATACCAATACCAAAAAATAGAGCGAAAAAAATTATTTGCAACATATTTCTATTGTTCGATGCGGCTAAAAAAATATTAGATGGAACCACATCTACTAATGCTTGTAATGGACCTGATTCTTGTTGTTTCGCTGCTTCTGCTTGTTTAGCTTGGGTGTCAGTTGCATAAGCTTCTACTAGTTCGTTTCTGGTTTCAACGCTAATAGATTTTCCAGGTTGAATTAGATTTACCAAAACTAAACCTATACTCACAGCAGTTAGTGTTGTAATTAAATAAATAATTATAGTACGTCCCCCCATCTGCGACAACTTTGAAATGTCTTTCAAATCAGAAATACCTTTGATTAATGACGCAAGAATCAAGGGAACAGCAATCAATTTTAATAGGTTGATAAAAATTGTTCCAAAAGGCTTTATATAGTCCGAGATAAACTTTCCTCCATCTGGTATAAGTGTAAATATAAATCCGAAAATAACACCAAGACCCATTCCAATTAAAATTTTCCAATGTAAAGCAATTTTACTCATCGCGAATTATAGTTTGTTGGCCCTTTTAATTAAGGTGAAGTCTGCTAAAACTAAAGCTGCCATAGCTTCGACTATAGGAACAGCGCGAGGAACGACACAGGGGTCGTGTCTTCCCTTTCCCTTCATATCTACCTTTTCACCTTTAGAATTTATAGTGGATTGATTCTGCATGATTGTAGCTACAGGTTTAAAAGCTACTTTGAAATATATATCCATTCCGTTAGAAATTCCTCCTTGAATACCACCGGAGTAATTTGTTTTTGTACTCCTATCTGAATTAAACAAATCATTATGTTCACTACCTTTTTTTTGGGTTCCTTGAAAACCACTTCCATACTCAAATCCTTTAACTGCGTTAATTGAAAGCATAGCTTTACCTAATTCAGCATGTAGCTTATTAAAAACTGGTTCTCCTAGTCCGACAGGAACTTTTTTAATGATGCATGTAATAACTCCACCTATAGTATCTCCGTCTTTTCTTACTTTTTTTATTAAATCTTCCATTTCTGATGCAATTTTAGCATCTGGACAACGAATGATATTTTCTTCAATTTTAGATAAATCAACTTCTGAAGGGTTTGTTTTTAATTTTAATTGTCCAACTCCCGAAACGTATGCATTTATTGTTACAGGAGCTAAGAATTGCTTAGCAATAGCACCTGCCACTACTCTACTTGCAGTTTCACGTGCGGAGCTTCTCCCTCCTCCACGATAATCTCTAAAGCCATATTTTTTGTCATAAACATAATCAGCATGTGATGGACGATAACTGTCTTGAATATGAGAATAGTCTTTAGGCTTTTGATTTGTATTATAAATTGCGAAGCCAATTGGTGTACCAGTAGTTTTTCCTTCAAATATTCCAGAAAAAAGGGTCACCTGATCGAGCTCTTTTCGCTGAGTAACTATTGAAGATTGCCCCGGACGCCTACGATTTAAATCATTTTGAATATCATTCAAATCTAATTCGACTCCTGCTGGACAACCATCTATAACTCCACCAATTGCAGCACCATGTGATTCTCCAAAAGTTGTAAGTCTAAATAGTGATCCATAAATATTTCCAGCCATATCATCGGTAAATATCTACCAAAGATAAAGCTTTAAGCTTTATTTCACATTTAAAAAAGTTTTAGTTAATTATACTATTAAATAAAAATTATTTAATAGCTATTTAGAATTTATAGTTATTTCCAATTTTTATTTTTACTAGTTCTGCCAATTCCAGGGTTAAATGCATTAGTTGGATCAAGCTCTTTATAAAATTTTTTTAATGATGCTTTTGCAAAATATTCGTGACCAACATTATGTTCTGCTGGATATTCTGCTCCCCTTTTATCATAGGTTTTTAAGAGTTTATTTTTTAATTTTTCTCCATCAACACCTTTTTTCACAATATAATTCTGATGAAGAACATGACAAAATAAGTGACCATAATAAAGTTTCATTTCAAGCATGTCATCAATTTCTTTTGGTAACTTTTCGAACCAATATTTTTCATTTCTAGGAAATGCGATATCAAGAGACATCATTTCTCCAAGACATTCAGCATTAAGAATATGGTATCTTCCGATTGCACTAGCGGATACAAACCTATGAAGAGAAGCCTTTTTTGCTTCAAAGGCATCGCACTCAAAATAATCACCATCATTTTCTTCGAAAACTTTACTAAAATAGTCTCTTGCCTCATTAATGCCATCGTCTGACATTTCTATAATCCAATGATGTTCGTATAAATCTCTAAATTTTTCCATTCTTTTTGGTAAATGATTTGGAAAAAAAACACTTAAAAATTGCATTAATCTGTCTGAGAAATTACTAGGTAGAAATTTTAGTTTTTTTGCAATTATATCAACCCTCCTTTTTAATTCAAATAATGTTGGCAAAAATGTTGTTCCTAATCTTTCAATTACCAAAAAAGTATCTTTGCTATATTTTTTTGCTGCGTCATAACAGTCTCTATGTAAATAGTCTCCCAATATTGGAAGAGTTTTAAATTTTGAAAGTATATCTCGTCGTATTTTCCAAAAAACGTTTGGGTCATTTGACCCGACATAAAATACTTTGTTTTCAATAGGTGAAACATAGGTGTCTAATCGAACTGCAAAAACTGCAATTTTTCCAGCACTTCCAGATGCTCCATATAAAAGCCTGCTATCTGAATTAAATCTTGCTGGTGAACTTTTATTAATTTCTCTGACAATTTTAGAATATTTATCATCAGATCCCAATTTATCTGTATTTTGAATATCAGATTCTCGATAATTTTGATTCTGAAGATTGTCTAAAATTTCTTCTGGTTTTGAACCCAAATCTATTCCTAAATCATTAATAAGATCCAATTTGCCGTCTATGTTAACTTTTGCATATAAAGCCATTTCTGTGTAGGATGGTCCTCTTTGCACTAGAGAACCTCCAGCATTATTACAAATTCCACCAATGATTGATGCACCTATGGAAGTTGATCCAATAATTGAATGAGGCTCTCTTCCATAAGGTTTTAATTTATTTTCTAAATCATACAGAGTGCTTCCTGTTAAACCTACTATTTGGGCTCCATTTTTTATAATGTGAATGTTATTAATTCGCATTGTATTTATGACTAATAAAGGTCTATCGTAGTCATCTCCGAATGGTGTCGAACCACCTGTTAAACCAGTATTCGCAGCTTGCATGATAACAATTATATCCTCATCAACACAAATTTGTAAGATTTTCCATATATCACTTAATTTATCTGGCTTTACTACTGCTAATGTATTTCCAGCTCCATACCTCCAACCTTTTGAATATGGTAATTTATTCCATTCTGAAGTAAGAACATTTTTATCTCCTATCAGTTTTTTGAAATATTCAATTACCTTTTTGTTATTCATCTTTTTCACAAACTAAATTATTTAGGTGCTAAATTAGGGATAAGTTTCACATTTCACACCAATTGATTAATTTAGCAAATACAAAATTGATATTTTGAAAAAAATAATTGTCTTTTTAAGTCTTATAACTTTAAGTGCTTCATGCGATTCTAGTTCAACTGCATTAAAAATCAAAGGTGGTACTGATCTTGAAAACGGAAGTACCATATATCACATAGTTGCTGATCAAAACAATCAGCCTAGAACCCTTGACACAATAAGTGTTAACAATGGGGCCTTTGAATTAAAAACTAATATAGCTGAACCTAATATTCACTTTCTTCAAATAGTTGGAATACAAGGGACATTTCCTTTTATTGCTGAAAAAGGAACTGTAAATATTCAAGTATATAAGGATAGTTTAGGACTATCTTCAGCTACAGGTACAATCTCTAATGATGATTTTATGAGATATAAGTCGGAAACAAAAGTTTATATCCAATCTTTAAATGGAATTGGAAATGATCTTCAACAAGCTATGATACTTAAAGACACACTTCTTGCTGAAGACTTGCAGGATCAATATCAAGATGTTAGGAACCAAATTCAAGATTATGAACTTAAATTTATTGAAGACTCACCAAATTCATTGATTTCAATTCTAATTTTGGAACGTTTTATATCTAATAAAGCCATTTCTTTAGATGAAGCTAAATCTATATTTGAATCCTTAAAAACAGAAATTAAAAATACTAACTCAGGTAGGGCTATTCAAAGACAGTTAGAAAAACCACCAAAAGCAGAAGTTGGAGATTTAGCTCCGTCTTTTGAGGGTCCAAATCCTTATGGTGGTAAATTTGTATTAGAAAGTGGATTAGGTAAAGTAACAATTATTGATTTTTGGGCCAGCTGGTGCCGGCCATGTAGATTTGAAAATCCAAATCTTGTCAAACTTTATAAAAAAAATAAGGACCGAGGGTTAAGCATCGTAGGAGTTTCTCTTGACAAAGAAAAATCAAATTGGATTCGTGCAATTAAAGATGATGGTCTTGTATGGGATCATGTATCTAACTTGAAGTTTTGGAATGATCCAATCGCCAAATTATACAAGGTTTCTGCTATACCTGCCACCTTTATACTTGATCAAAAGGGAGTAATAATTGCTAAAGATTTAAGGGGTATTGCTCTTTACAATAAAGTTGAAGAATTATTAGATAAAATCTAATTATTTTCTTTTCTTTAAATATAACATATAACCTGTTATAAATATTATTATACTTAAAGTTCCAAGCATCAATTGAGATGTATAAATTACCTGATAATTAAAAATAATAGTCACTAATACACCTCCTAAAGCTCCACCAAAATGAGCTGTATGTCCAATACTATCATTTTGAGTTTTCATCCCGTAAAGAGTATAAATCATATAAGCAATTCCAAATAAATAGCCTGGTATTGGAATTGGTATAAAAAAGAGCATCAATTCAATATTTGGATATAATAAAAGTGAGCTAAACAAAACACCTGTTACAGCTCCACTTGCACCAACTGCGGTATAACTATATTGATTATAATGAAAAATGTAGGCAAACAAATTTCCTATAATTAGACTCCCAACATAAAGCAAAGAAAATATTATTTGTCCAAGTGCTGAAAAAACAAATGACATAAAAAAATAGAGTGTTAGCATGTTAAACAAAAGATGCGTAAAGTTTACATGTAGAAAGCCTGCAGAAATTAAACGATAATATTCACCTTGTCTAATTTTTCTGATCTCAAATTGATATTTATTGAAGAATATATCATCTTTAATACCTCTTTGGCTTATAATTAAATTAACTGCTATAAAAATTAAACCTAAAAGAGGAATATTTTGTTGCATACCCAGTTAAAGTTCAAAAATAATTCCCTGAGCTAAAGGAAGTTCATTAGAAAAATTTACAGTATTAGTTTGTCTACGCATATAGACTTTCCATGAGTCTGATCCACTTTCACGGCCACCCCCTGTTTCCTTTTCACCACCAAAGGCACCACCTATCTCTGCTCCTGATGTCCCTATATTTACATTTGCAATTCCACAATCACTACCCCAATGTGACAAAAAAGTTTCAGTCTCTTTTACATTTTGTGACATGATAGAAGATGATAAACCTTGATTTACTTCATTTTGAATTTCAATCGCAGTATCTACTTCTCCTTCATATTTAATAATATATAATATTGGAGCAAAGGTTTCTTGCTGAACAATAGGTGCATCATGTTCAATAATAGCAACTGCAGGTTTAACATAGCAGTTACTACCATATTTTTTTTTTGGCAATATCTCTCCATTTACAAGCCAACTACCTCCCTGTGCCTCTATTTTATCAAGACAGTCTGCGTAAATTTTAACTGCATCTTCATCAATAAGGGGACCCATATGATTTTTCGCATTCAATGGATTCCCTATTCTTAATTGATTATATGCCTTTTGAAGCCCTATTGTGAAATCTTTAAAAATTGATTTGTGAACGATTAATCTTCGTGTAGAAGTACATCTTTGACCGGAAGTCCCTACGGCTCCAAAAATAGATGCATGAATAGCAGTATTTAGATCAGCATTTGGTGTTATAATTATAGCATTATTTCCCCCTAATTCTAATAAAACCTTTCCTAATCGTGATCCAACACGTTTAGCAACATCTCTTCCCATTTTTGTTGATCCAGTAGCAGACAATAAGGTTATGCGTTTATCATCTGCCATCCATTTCCCAATATTTGAATCTCCATTAAGGACACATGAGACACCCTTAGGAAAATTATTCTCTCTAAGAACTTCACTTATGATATTTTGGCACGCAATACTGCAAAGTGGTGTCTTTTCGCTTGGTTTCCATACACAAACATTCCCACATACCCATGCCAAAGCAACATTCCAACTCCACACAGCTACTGGAAAATTAAAAGCGGAAATAATACCAACCACTCCAAGTGGATGATATTGATCGTAAAGACGATGAAAAGGACGTTCAGATGTCATAGTGGCTCCATGTAATTGTCTAGAAAGACCTACTGCAAAATCGCAAA
>CACLGW010000035.1 GCA_902606525.1 uncultured Bacteroidota bacterium
GGAACTTGCTTTATTTGTAATATTTCCTCCCTTTAAACTAACGTCGCTTAATTTTGAATCGAGTTCAATTCCTCCTCCGCAAGTTATTGAAAGCCCAGATATAGCTTTAATATTTAACTTTCCATGGCTTAATAGATCAATACCATTCTCTGAAGTTTTTATTTGGTTTCCGTTTGCATCATTAATTACGATTTCATTTTTTTGTTCATTTAATTTAATTTCATTTCCTGCAGGAGTTTTAATCATAATTTCTTTTTCACCATCATCAAATTGTATTTTTAAGTCATTTTTTGTAACAAAACACTTAAAATTATTCTCTTCTTCAATTGATTTGTATGGCCTTCTTGAATCAGTGTATAAGCACCCTAGAATAATTGGATAACGTGAATCATTGCCAACAAATGAAACAACAACCTGTGTTCCTACTTCAGGAATAAAAAAAGTTCCTCCATTAGTTTCACCCGCGTAGGGCTGAGTTAGCTTTGCCCATACTCCATTTCCCAAATCGTTTAGTATTGGGATTTCAACCTTAATTCTGTATTGATTATCAGGATCATTATGAACTTGTAGAACCTTACCAAAATGTAGTCCTGAAATTGAATTAACTAGTTTATTTCGATCAAAAATATTTTTTGAGTTAAAAAAATCTTCTTTTAATCCAAATTCTATTTCAGTAAAAATTCGACCTTCTTCTATTAGATGTGATACCAAGGAAACATAAACATTACCATCAAATCGATTACCAAATCCACTTAAAGATACTACGGTATCAAGATCTATCTCTAGTACTCCTTTAAATTTCGCTCTGCCTGACACCCTCTGTAGTCTAGAAATTTTTATCAAGGAATCAGCAAGAACTTTTAGCTCATTGGAATCAACATCATGGGGTAGATTGATATTTAGCTCTGAAGGACTGGATTTCTTTGAAATTATTTTTGGATCATTCGTAGAATTAGTGGTGATTTCGTTAGGTTCTGCTCCACTTTTGGTAAATACTTCATCGCTAAATGAATCTCGACTAGCTAACTGAATTTTATCGTACTGGTTGTCAGAGTCTAGACTTGCCTCAAAGCTTAGAGTACCTCCACCATTTGTAATAGTCACTTCAGGTGTAATTTCAGCCACTGAGGGGTCTTTAACCGATAAATTATTATTTGAGTTTAAAACTAATAAACCGTTATATTTAGCCCTTTCAAGAATAAAATGCCAATCATCAATATTATATTTTGGTAAAACAGGGTGTTCATAAGTTGTAGATTCAACATTACTCTTCAAGCCAGAAACATTATTTATCAAGTAATTAATTATCTGTTGATCTGTCTTTTCTTTAAAAACTGTATCAGTTACCGTATTCTTCAATATTACTGCTTTGTCTACGCAGTCAATTACCATTTTACTCTTAGTTTTTCTTTTTAAATAACCCTCACTAACTGAAATGGAATGCTTCAGAATAATACCTTGAAAAACCATAACAGGTTTTTGGTCATAGGAAAACTGAATTTCTATTTCATTTCCAGCATCGAATGTAGAATTTTCACTTTCTTCAAAGGTGTTTTTTGTGTAATCTCCACCAATAATTTCTATTTTCGCTCTGCTTAGTTTGTTAATCTCCTTATAAGTCTCTATTTTAAAAATGTCATAAATCGAATTTAAAATCTTACCATCGATTTTTATCTGAGATGAAACAGCTTTATAAAGGCTGTCTAAAGACTTTTTATTTGTTTTTAGGGCCATTCTTTATTTTTTAATTGGAGGTAAAACAATTGAACTTCCTTTTTTTAATCCCCTTACCGAAGGAAGATTATTTATTTCAGCTATACGGATGTAGTATTTCTTATCATCATAGCTATCATTACTTAATTTGACTATATTATCTTTATCCTTAATTACCGGCATTTTTGTAATGTCTGGACTTTGAAAAGTTCTATCTATAGTTGCATTGACTTCAGTAATTGTTAATGTGATTAATGCCCTTAAAGGATCTCCTGAAATACTAAAAAAATTATAGTCATATTTTAGTGCGGTAACTTGGCCAAAGTAAGCATCTTGAAAAGTATTTCCCCAGTATAAATAAACATAGGGGTTTTGGTGAGTTTCGTCATTTGGTATAACTGTTAAAGATTCCAACATACTAATAGATTCGGCTACACCAGAAGAATTTGGTAGGTTCAAACTTATAGCGCCTGTGTCATCTAATGTAAATTTAAAAGTATATTTTGCTGGACGAAAGGTTTCAGTTTGTGAAGTTGCTGAGCTTCCGTCTGAGGTAGAAGAATCTGAAGGTGCTTCAACAGTTCTTACTACTGAGATGTCAACTGGATTCAATTGCATTACAAATTCTCCAAGTCTTTGCGAAGAAGATGTATCTTTATATGCAACTATTTTTAATTTTGATACTTCACTCATGTTCTAGACTTAAATTCAATTTTATCCATGACTGCTCTAATACATTCTTCAATGATTTCTTTTCTTTCAACTTCTTTAATAACACCCTTTGATTTTATATGAGAGTCAATGATTGACTCTATAGTCTGTACCAAATTCTGATCCTCAAGATCACCACTATTAACTTTAGCTGTTACAATTAGTTGTTGAATTTCAATCATAATTAATAGTAATTTAGGATTCCTCCAACTGATTCTCTCTCGTATTTACTATATGCTAAAGTAATTGTTTCCAGAACCACAGCACTTTTTTGGGAATTCATTTCTCCTAAAAGGAAAGAGGTTGGGAAACAGTCGTAAAGCGACCATTTTTCAATTGTAATTAGTTGGTTTAAATTATTTGTATTTAATAATTCGATTACAACAATTAAGGTTTTAAGCCTACCGCTAGAATCAACTCCCAAATTTTCAAGCCATTGTAATAATGATAAATTATTAGACATTAGCCCTCTCACCAATTTTGCATCTTTGTATTTATTTTTAGTCGGAAGCTTATACTCTCTTGTATTGTCTCCTCCGTCAGAAATTAATGTACTTTTATTACTTACTGATATCATTGACACAGACTGAAAAGGGCAACTAGAATTATCACCAATACCATTAAAAGTAACCTTGAAACGATAACCCATTGCAGGGTAGTTCGAACTACTGAATTCAGAAAGGATGTTATTAAATGCCATAAAAATAATTGAATTACAAGATCACATATTTTTGATTTTAAACAAAATGTCCTCAGAGTTTTTTTTAAAATTAAAATCTGTTAAGTTTCTTTTTTTTTTTTTTTAAACCTGATTTCATTGATTTGATTATCTCATAAAATAAGCTATTTTTATGGTATGACTTCAGAAAATAATCTCTTTTCACCATTTCCAGGAACTCGACCTTATTCTGAAATTGAAACAACAAACTTTTATGGTCGCGAAAGGGAAACTCAGGATGTATTGGATATTTTAAAACGCTATAAACTTGTAACAATTTGTGGTGAAAACGGTTCAGGAAAAAGTTCTCTGATTCAAGCTGGAATAATACCAAAACTCAGAAAAGGTTTTTTAGGTCAAACTGGTAAAGAATGGGTAATCTGTAATTTTAGGCCTGGTATATCACCTATTGAAAATCTTAGTTATGCTCTTTCAGATTCTGGGGCAATGTACATTAAGGGTAAGTCAAAAACCACTGATCATCAGAATTATAAATCGAAGATCGAAGAAAAAAGAGATTTAGGATTAATAGAAATTTTTGCTTCCTCTGAGATTTATGAAAAAAAAAATTTATTAATTGTAATTGATCAACTTGAAGACCTTTTCAAATTTCCAGATTATTTTGATGTAGATAAAACAAATGACGACGATATATTGTTTGATCTTGTTTACCGAACCAGTAAATATAGTCAAACTTCGATTTACTTTGTTTTAGCTTTAGATCTTGATTATTTAGGGAAACTCAATTCATATGATCGCTTTACTGAAATACTAAACCAAACCCAATATAATCTTCCTCATTTAGGCAAAAGTGCATTAACAGAAATTTCAAAAAATACTTTACACAAAAGGAATATTCAACTTTCTGATGAGATTTTAGATGATATAGGTGAAAAACTCAATGATGCTCCTCACTTGTTACCCAATGTGCAATATTTCTTGCATAGAGTATATTCTTCTTATGCTAATCCGATGTCTAAAGAAATTATTTACTTAGATGTTGAAAAGATTAGGCAATTTGGAAATTATGATGAAATCTTTGAAAAAGAACTTGAAAAAACATATCAAAATTTAAATGATTCAGAAAAAAAGGAACTTGAACTCTTGCTAAGAAGCCTTTGCTCTGGAAATAAAAATAGAATTGGAATTTTTAACATAGATATTAATTATCTTATTAATTTATTAAAAATTAGTGAAGATGAACTAACTAAAGTAATTAAAAAATTTCAACAAAAATTTGGTAATACCCTAGATATTTTCAAAAAAGTAGTACGGGGAGTTCCCGCTGAAGAGCAAAAAAGATTTAATAAAACAGACATTTTAAGCTTAAAATATCAATCAATCTTAAATTGGAAACGCTTTACTAATTGGAAAAATGATGAGAGTGAAAAATTTGAAATTTACAGTGAAAATTATTTCAAAGCTAAAAAATATCCCGCCGAAAGCTTGTTGACGGCAACCTCTCTTGAATTAGCTTCATTATGGTTAAAAGATAAATTTGTAAACAAAGAATGGTCTGATAAGTATTTATTCAATTTTAATTTAACTTCAGAATATATATACAAGAGTCAAGATACTAATCAAAAACAAGTCAGGCTTCAAGAAAAAATAAAAAAAGATATTATAAAATCAAAAAAAATCCGTAATCGTATTTACATAGGTTTTTCAATTATTATAGTTGCTATTTTAGGGGTTGTAGGTATAGTCAGATACAATGTCAAGCATAGAGAAGCGGAAGTTAATAAAAGGCAAAGAGCCTTAGCTATAAAAGAACAAAAAAAAACAGATTCTCTTTACAGTTCTTTAATAGAATTAACCTTGATGGATAGTCTAAATAATGCCCTACTTTTAAAAGAAAAAGAAGCTAAATCCCAATTATTCCAAAATCAGTTAATGTCTCAGAAAGAATTAGTAGAGCTGAAGCAACGGAATGATGAGCAAAACAGACTTATCGAATTAAAAAAAGAAAAAATATTTAGAGATAGTATTGAAGTAAATAAGCTTATGAGTCTTGCTCTAAAAGAAAGTGAAAGAGCCGAACTCTCACAAAAATTTATTGATTTGAAGGATTCCTTGTCATTACTTTTATATAATCTGAATAATACCACTTTAAACGATTATGATAAAGGATTATTAAAAAAATTAACTAAAAACTCTATACTTAATTATGATGAGCTTAAATTACTCGGGGATCAATTAAATAGAGACTATGATGATGACAATTTAAGACAGATTTCAGTTAATCTAATTGCAAAACTTAATGGTGAAAATGATTATTCTCAAATTGAAAAATATGATCTTGTAAAACAAAATAAGAAACCTTTGAAGGCTATAAATATTTCTTCAAATGGAAAATTGGCTACTGGTGGAGATTCAAAAATATTATTTAGCAGTACCAATTCTATTGATGAGAATATTCAACCGTTAGATCCTATTACAAATTTTTCTTCTTCAATAAATTCACTAGAATTTTTGAATGATAATTTGATTGCTGTTGGATTAGAAAATAGTGAAATATGGTTTGTAGAAATCAGCTCAATGAAAAAAGTTCGTATTTTTCAATTTAAGGATTGGAAACCTGGTAAAATAATAAAAAAAAGTATTCAGAATATAGGAACTCTTGTAGCTAATTTTAATAAAACATATTTTAAGGGAGTTGGTTTTTTAGAATATGATAGAATATCAAACAAACTTTATGCTACACTTGAAAAATCTATGATTGAAATTGATATTGCCAAGATTGATTCAAAAAATAGAGATTTTATAAAAACAGTCCCATTAGAAAGTTTGTCTGAAGAAGAATTTATTACAAGTATGGCTTTCTCAGATTTATCAGAGACAATATACATAGCTACAAATCAAGGTAATATTATTGTTAAGGGATTAAAGGGGGAAAGAGATCTTAAACTTAGCAATGATTTTCTTAAACTTAGAAATAAAAATGCAATTGAAATTGAATTCTACAGTGATAAAGTTTTAATTGGAACACAGGAAGGAGGAATTTTTGTTTACAAATTAGAAGATGATAAAAATTTAACTTATTTAGGATCAAAAAGAGCAAATTATAGTAAAGTAAATGACCTATTATATGACGATAAAAATGTCTATGTACTCACAGAAAACGGAAGTTTAACCATTATTGATGATAAAAACTTTGAAAAATCTTCTGAAAATAAAAAAATTAAAACTCCTGTAAGCATAAGTTTAGGAGATGGTAATTTTGGCAACGCAATAGAATCTTTTTCTCAAAATGGGATAACATACTTTGTAACTGCTGACCAGATTGGAAATCTTGTTTACTGGGATTTAGATTTAGATAATACTTTTAAAGAAATCAATAGACTCTACTCAGAGTTTAATTAGATAAAAAAGCTTTTAAAAATTAACTTCATAAAATTTATTGTTTTTTGAAAATTTTAATTTTACATAGCATAAAGTCACAACTTAAAGGTTTTATCCTATTAAATTTGGTTTATAATAAGCTCATTAAAATTTTTTCAAAAGAAAATCTAGAATTTGACTTGGTTATGAAGAATGGTTTGAATAAAGACAATGTTTTTTTCGAAAATAATTGGTTTAAAAATATTCAATTTTTTCCTGGATTTAAAGACCTTTGGAATCGAAAGAAAACTAATTATGATTTAATCATTAATTTATCTAATTCACCTTACTCAATACTTTACTATTATATTTCTAGAGGATTAAAAAAAAATACTTTACACTGGTTCAATTGGAGAAAAATTAGAGAAAAAAGTAGTTTTGAACAAGAGTCAATTCTCGCAAAAAATATGATTCAAAAAATTATTAAGAATGATGAAGTTAAACTTGGGTTACCTTCATTAAAAATAGAAAAAGAAAAACTTGAGAATACTGAAAATTTGATTAATTGGTTACTTAGAACTGAAAATTTGAAGCCTTTATCTTTATCCAAGTACATTTTTTTTTATTTGAAAAATAGCGACGCGAAAACAAAAACTATACTAGAAATGATAAATTTAACTTTAGCTCAGAAAAAGTTAAAAGTCATAGTTGTTATTGAAGGTGTAAGGAAATCGGAAAAAGAGAGTAGACTTGTTATGGCCCTAAAAAAAATACAGGATAAAAACTTTTACTTTAAATTCAAGGATTATAATGACCTTTATTACATATTTAAATTTACTGAAAAAACCCTCTTTAGTATAACCGACAGTTCTTATTTAAACACCATTGGTGAAATTAAAAAATGGAGGATGATATATTTAAAAAACAATATACTTAACGACATTGAATCAATCAGAGCTATTGAGTATATGAATTATCATCTTAAAAGTCTTAATCCATTGTAGCTGTCATGCCTTCGTGAGCAAACACGATGGTCTCGATACCTGCTTCCGATGATTGAGAATTCATATCAGTTGGTGTAACTTTTAAAGGAAATGCATTAAGAAGTGTCCAGGTTGCTGCTGGAGTTCCATTTTCGTCTAAAAGTTTAATTACAACTGTAACTCTTTCAAAAGTATTTAAAGAAATTGATGAGATCCATTCATAAAAGTCATTGTCGGTGGAAAAAACCCCTTTCTTTAAAGTAACGTCAGCAAATTTAAACATTCCAGGCATTTTGATTGCACTCATAGCTGGACTATTACCGTGTCTATACTCGATTGCCTCTGTTTCTATATCTAAACCACTGACTTCTTGAAAAGGTAAATCAGTATATTCACCTATATCTACTGAGAAATAAAACTTAGGAAGTGGCCAATATTGATCTTGTTCTGCTCCCGTTCCTGCGGTTGGTGTTGCCATAATATTATTATTTTAAATTAAAATTAGTTTATGATTTTTGTTGCTGTTGTTCAAATGTAATCACAATGAATTCTGCTGGTCTTACGATAGCAACTTTTATTGTCATTTTTAGGATACCATCTAGTATATCAGTAGAAGTCA
>CACLGW010000036.1 GCA_902606525.1 uncultured Bacteroidota bacterium
GAGAAAATGTTCAAGGTGGATACAAATATTCATTAATGGACGATTGGAAATTAATTAACATTACAAAAGAATTTGTAATATTAGATGCATATTATTCAAGATACAATGCAGATTATAAGCAAATTTTATCTGGAAGGGGATTATATTTTTATAGGAAAGTAAATGGTAACTGGTTATTGAAAGAGGTGACTACTCTTTCACAAAATAAAATTTAGCCATAACTTAAATTTAAATCATTGGCGTATCCTCTTCATTAAGTTCAGGGTTAAAAACACTGAGTAGAGATAATTTAGATTTTCGGTATATTCAACACTCAATAACCATAAATCATTTAAAATGAAAAAACCTCTTGTTTTCATATTTATCATTGCTCTCAATAACTGCACAAAAGAAACTGATTGTGTTGAGATAACAAGAAAAGAAATAAGTGGAAGTAACTTTTTATTTTTTTGGCAAACTGAAAATTACGACAATATAGGATTAGAAGCAGAGCCTATCCCATCAGGGGCTGTGAGTGAAGAAATTTATAATCAATATGACATTGGAGATATTTATTGCGTTGATAATTAAGTAAACTGCATATCCTCTTCATTTAGTTCAGGAAGAAAAACACCAAGTAGAGATATTGTAGATTTTAGGTAACTTGTATTATTATTAACCAAAAATTAATTTAATTATCTCATTTTTTAAGAAATATGATTGGCTTATAATTATATCAGGGTACATTCTAATAGCGCTTATTGGTTATTCAGACTTTTCCGTTGCTCTTCCAATACTCTGGCACTTAATAGTTACAGGCGAAATTTTTACTTTGTTTTAGTTGAAGTACATTTATAGTAATGAACTTTTTCTTTGATATTTAGATGATTTTTATATCATTGGTATATCCTTTTCATTAAGTTCAGAAAGGAGCGAAATAGGGATATTGTAGAGTTTTTTATATTTGTGATTATTAACTATAAATCAATTACAATGAAAAAGCTATTTTATTTATTAGTTTTTGCAATACTAGCTTGTAGCGAAGAAGACATTAATACAAGCGCAGATTCAGGAATTTTTTACGAAACGCACGGTGGTAAGTTGTTTTATATTGATAACGAAGATGGCTACACATCAAGTGCTGACTATATACCTATTTTACAACCAGAACAAGATGGAGAACCGATCATAAATACTTGGCTGAGAAGAATTTCTGATGATTTTATTAGTATGAAATGTACTTCCTATGTGTTTGGTTTTAATAACGGATATGATAATGAAATTGATTGTGATTTTGAAAATAAAATAACAGAGCAAAGTGAAAATAAACTCACTTTTACCATTAAATCTCTTGAATCATACAATTCAGAACCCGTTACCCAAGAAACTTTAGAACGTAGAATGTGTAAACTTAATGCATTTATCACTTTAGAAATAAAAGATGACATCCTAACTTCCACTGTTGGGAGAAATGATTTACCTGATAGTGCCACAAGTACAGATCTTAGACTAGCAAGCGATTGGGATGTTTCAGATGCTTGTCCTGGAAACAATTATACTTTTGCTCAATAGGTTTTAAAAAATCAACCCTTCCTTTCCAATCACCTGATGCTTTATATATGTTATACAGAATTCTTTATGAAATATCAAACAGCTAGATCATCAGCATATTCTTTTCATTAAGTTCAGTAAGAAAAACACGGTGTTGAGATATTGTAGATTTATGTACCTTGAACTATCTATCAAAAACTCAATGAAAAAACTACTTATTATTTTACTGTTTGTTCCAATAGTTTCTTTTGGTCAAAACCTGATAGATGATAATATTAAACCTTTCAAAGAACTTTTAAGAGAACCAGCTTATGGTCCTGCTAAATCATTTTTTAAAGGATATTGGATAAATAATTCTGATATGTTAAAATTAGCTGAAACAGTTTTTGGAATACCAATTTTTAACTCTGGGCCACATACTAAAGAATATTTTAATTCTATGTGTTTTTGTGAAGACTTTGGTCACTATAACCCTTTGTTTTTAGATAAAGCAATAGAATTAGTAAAAACATTATCCCCCCTTCAAAAAGCACTTGTTCAGCCTCTTTACGAAAATTATTTTAAGACTCCATTAAAAACATTAATGACAAATCAAATATCTTATTTTTTTGAAAAGCACCCTAATGAAAATCTTCTTGGGCGGATTAGAAATATGCAAGACCACAATAGTATTATTAAAGAAATAAAATCCTCTGCTAATTTTACTAATGAAACCCTTTTTTGGATCAGAAGAAACTATGATGGCACTTCTGATAAGTTTCTTGAATTATTTAAATTAATAATGAAGGAGTTTGATGGTATAAATATTTCAACAAATTCAGCTTTAGCAATGAAGGATCCTAATATTGCTTTTGATAATTTATTGAATAATGAAATCAATGAATTTCAATACCCCATTAAATTATTTACTTCTAAATCAGTTAAAGAAAGATTGGTTTCTGGGGAGATACCTATAGTTGAAGATCCTACTGAACCGTTAATTTATAATGGTGCTTTATATTCAGGTTTGGCAAAGAGAAAAAGAACAGATTATACCGATCCCTTAACTAATGATTCTTTAACTATTAACTCCTTTTATGGAGATAAATATTCCTTTTTAGATAATAACGGAGCATACTTTATTTATAGAGAAGGATTAGTAGAAATCACGATGAATGTTTCTGTGAAAGAAAGTTATGGTGATTATTTATATAGCTTTTCTCATAGAAAGGAATCATCACCTTACTTATATCAAATGCATTATTATCCTAAAACTTATGGGAATGGTTCAAGTAAATTGATTAAAGAAGTTTACTTGAATGGAAAATTAATCAAAGAGGAAGTTGGGAATACGATTTACACATATGATTCGTCAGGAAATATTGAGGAAAAGGCCTATTTTAAAAATGGTAATCTAGCAGAATTATTTGATAATGATGAAATCTTTGAATTTAAATTAAATAGTGGGAGAATCCTTAAAAACAGAAAAAATACTGAAACTTTTTTTGATGAAAACGGAGGTATTAAATTAAAGTATGAGTTTTTACAAGCAGATAATTATGCTTTTTATCAGGATTGTAAATGCTGTCCTACTTTAGAAAATTATACTTCAAAAAGTAATAGACGCACTATGGATCGCATAAATGACGAATGGAGAGATTCAGATTGTGCTGAATCTATGCAAGCACCATACAAGCCTGTTATAAGCAGTAAAACAGAAACTTTTTATTCTAATGGTTTACCTAAATCTAGAGAGGTGTCATTGTGGAAACCTGCAGATAATACAGCCCAATTAAATGAAATATCATATTCTAGCGATAGAACATTGAGGGAATATTATAATTCTAAAGATATTAATTTCCCAAAAGGGAATGAATTCCGTTTTAGAATAGATTTCAACCAAAATCAAGTGAAATCATATAAAGTTTTTAAAAATAGGGAAACTAGACACTTAGGCTACTCAATAAAAGAAAAGCCCGATGACATATCTGAAATTTACTTTGTGAACGCAAAGAACGGTTTAAATGTTAGAGATAATAATTCATTGGATGGAAATAAAATAGACAAATTACCCTATGGCTCTTTAGTTTATCTAACCAAGGAAAATCAAGGTGAGTTAACAGTTACCGATACAGACCCTATAACAGGAGAGAAAAAACAAATTGAAGGAAATTGGGTTGGACTAGTAAGTATGAATTATAAACCAACTTTTTTCAATGAAAACATTACAAATGGATATGTTTTTGACGGTTTTTTAACAAAAGTTAAAACAGATTCTTTCGATTATTTCAAATTTATTGAAACAGAAAATAGAGTGCTCTACAGCGAGCTTGAAGAGGGGCAAGAGTATTTATATAAAGGACAAAAATATACAGGGTTAGCAATAAGTTTTTATGACAATGGGCAGCTTGCTTTTGCAGCCAGTTATAAAGATGGTAAACTAAATGGATGGTGGAGAAAGTGGGAAGAAAACGGCTCTTTATTTCTTGAAACAGAATATTTAGACGGAGAGATGGTTAGTGAAATAGATTTTAATTAATCATCGGCATATCCTCTTCATTAAGTTCAGGAGTAGAGATATTATAGAATTTTTTATCTTGGAAGCTTAATAACCATAAATTAATTAAAATGAAAAGCTGGATACCCATAATAATGCTAATTTCATTTGTTAGCTGCAAAGAGAACATTCAATTAAAAGTCCAAAATGAAATAAATAAGACGAAAATCCCAGCTGTAGTTATGGGAAAGGTTACCAAAGATGGTAATATGGAGTTTTATTCTAAAGGACCATCTAGATGGGGTAGAAATGATACTATTAATGAAAATAACATTTTTAGAATTGCATCTATGACCAAAGCACTAGGATCGGTTGCTGCACTGCAATTAGTTGAGCAAGGTAAAATTACACTAGATGATCCCTTAGATGAATACTTACCAGAAATGTCTTCGATAAAAATTTTAAGCAAGGAAAATCAAATAGTTAATCCCCAAAAAAGCATAACTCTTAGACACCTACTTACCCATACGGCTGGGTTTGGATATGGATTTACGAGTATTAAATTATCTAAATGGGATGAATTTAAAAATGAAATTGGCTGGAATTTTAATTATCGCCCTCGTATGTTTGAATCAGGTACATCATATATGTATGGAACAAATATAGATTGGGTTGGAAGACTAGTTGAAAATATTTCAGGGATGAATTTAGAAGATTATTTTAGAGATTATATAACAGGTCCATTAGAAATGAATAGTACTTGGTTCAATGTACCAGACGATCTAGAAAAGTTGGTAGTTTCATTTTCAGAACGAGATAAAGAAACTGGTGAACTAAATCAAAATAAATATTCAAAAAGGTCTAAAACTACAAGTTTTAATGCAGGTGGCGGCCTTTCAAGCACTCCCAAAGATTATGGCAAATTTCTTGTTTGTATGTTAAACATTAAAAAGTGTAACTGCAGTTACACTTTTTTGTATAAAATGGTACACATTGTACTATAGTGCTGAATGCTTGAATAGATATATGTGGTACACAAAATGGTACACACGTAAGGGTCTAAAAAACAAAAACCCTCATAGTCAAGGACTTAGAGGGTTTAAGGGTGGTCCCACCTGGGCTCGAACCAGGGACCAACTGATTATGAGTCAGCTACTCTAACCAACTGAGCTATAGGACCCATGTTTATTATACTTACGGGAGTATTTTACTTTATTTGTTGTCAAGGTCATTATAAAAATCACAACCAAAATCAAAATATGAGCAAAAACACACTCTTTAAATTTACGGTTAGCACTACAAATATAAAATAATGTGTATAGTGTAAAAGCTATACAGTCTTAATATTTTCGTTTAAGTTATGAACTTAATGAAGAGGACATGCCGATAATTAATCATCATAGGTCTTAATTGATAGCAGAATAGACTTCTTTTCTAAACCTTTTTTGAATATTGAAATCAAATTCCCTTGCTCTACTCATAAATAGTCCGTATAATTTCTTTTGTGGGTCTATCCAGAAATGAGTATTATGATAACCAGACCATCCATATATGCCGGTAGTTGAACCTACTCCGTCTATTTCTGGGTTTTCTAAAACAAAAAGCGAAAATCCGTAATAGAACCCTAATTGATCAAATTCTGCATCATCTTCTTCTGGGTATCCTTCAGAATGTTTTTTTGTCATCAAGTCTATACTGCTTTGCTTTATTATTCTTTTCCCATCGAAGACCCCACCATTGACCAACATTCTACAAAATTTAGAATAGTCGATAAATGTTGATACAAGTCCTTCTCCACCAAAATATGCCTTATTGTTATCTTTATATGTTAATTCATTTAAAAGATAAGTGAAGCCTTTTAAGTTTTCAGAGTTGATAAATAGAGGTTGAAATTTTTTTTGTTCTAATTTGGTTAAATAAAATTTTGTTTTATTCATCCCCAAAGGGTCAAATATTGATTTTTTTAAATACTGGTAAAAATCGACTCCTGATGCTACCTCAACAATTCTACCTAAAACTGCTTGATTAATTCCATATAGGTATTTAGAGCCTGGCTCAAATTCTAATACGACCCTTGAAACATCATCAGCAAAGGTTTTAAGATCTTCGTATTTTACTGAACTTGTTAAGCCTCTTATATTTTCAAATTCATCATAATATTTTAATCCTGATCGATGCGTCATTAAATGGTAGACGGTCATTTTATTGTTACATTTATAATTCCCGTTAGGGCCATTGCAGGTTAATGTTTCGAAACTTGGAATATACTTACTAACTGGGTCATCTAATTTGATTTTTCCTTGTTCAATCAAAGTCATTACAGAAACGATAGTGATTGGTTTTGTCATAGACCAAACAGGAAATATGGTTTCTCCATCAATATTTTTATCCCCTGGTTTATTTGAATTTTCGATGTGATGATAAATCATATTCCCATCCTTATAAACCATCGCAACATTACTTCCTGTTTTTTCTTCGTCAATTAATTTTTTTTGAAAATTTTTAATGTTTTCGAATTGAGAATAAGTAATTGTTTGGATAAATAAAAAAAGCACTAAAAAATTTTTCATTTTAATTGATTTATGATTAAAAAGCTGCTACTATAAAGAACCCCATCACTACTCCTTTTTTTTCTTCCCGAACTTAATGGAGAGGACATAAAAACCCTCCACCTGGAAGGGTTTAAAGATTAATTTTAATTACCAAAGGCAAAATCAACGAGCTCTGCTTCAAGATTCCCGTGGAACTTTCTACTTGCCATTCCATATTTAATTGCCATTTCATCAGCGAATGATAAGTTGGATTCAATATTATTACTTTCGGGGTTCCTAATTTCAAAAATTATATGAGTTACAGGTTTGTATGCATTATCTGTTCTATCCACTATCTCATTTAACTCCCAGTAAAGTCTTGTATTACCAGATTTGTGATAAGGGAGAAATAATTTTGTCTCAAAATCTACATAGTCTTCATTTAATTGCTCTACACCAATATAGTTAGCAACAATACCCGCTTGTGGGGCAGCTTGCTCAGTTAAATAAGCTTCAATACCCTTATTAGTATATGAAACTATTTTCTTTTTATATTTATTATCGAGTGTTTCTTTGATATATTTTTTCACAACGGATCGTTTAGTTTTTCCTTTATGAGCTGATTTTAATTCATTCGTCCACCATTCTTGTGTTTTAGAATTCATTTCCTTCATTTTTTGTTCATTCTCGTAAATATTAAGAATAATATAATCGGTCCAAGCGTTGTTATTGTTACTACTTTGATCCGCCTTCCAAACAAACCATCCTAGGATTTTACCCTCTTTAAGATGCTTTTGCTTAAGTATTTTCCAAAAAGATTCAAATTTTTCATAGTCTTCTTCAAGCCCCTCATTTAAGGTAACCTCATCAACCTGTCTGTATACACTTGACCAATCTTGTGCGTTAATATTTAGCACAGAGATCGTAAGAATCCCAAATAATAGTTTTTTCATTTTAATTGATTTATAATTAATAAGTTGCTAATATAAAAAATCTTCAATCTCTTTTTATCTTCAGAAGTAGGGTTTCCTGAAATAATGCCCTTTGCTGCCTTAACAAGTTTTATATTAGGAAACTTCAGAGACATCGAAAATGTTAACTTTACTCTTCTTTTTGTTTCTGAGTATATAGCTTATACAATAAAAATAACCTAATCATAAGTGACATCAATATCACCGATAATTATTTTATTTCCATTTTTATCAATAAAAATATCCTTTTTAGATGGAACTCTATCATCACCTAAATT
>CACLGW010000037.1 GCA_902606525.1 uncultured Bacteroidota bacterium
CACAGGCGTTGAAAAAAAGATTAAAGTCCCTAGAAAAGTGCAAGCTAAGGGTGTTCAATATGGAAAATGCTCAAACTGCAGTGGAACTGGCCAAGTAATGAAAATTACTAATACCATCTTAGGGCGAATGCAAACTACAACCACTTGTCCAACCTGTGGAGGAAGTGGAAAAATACTACTTAATCGTCCTTCAGGTTCAGATGCCCAAGGGATGATAAGAAAAGAAGAAACAGTTTCAATAAAAATTCCAGCAGGAGTTGAGGAGGGAATGCAATTAAAGGTTAGCGGTAAAGGGAATGAAGCCGCAGCTAACGGAATATCAGGAGATTTATTAGTTCTGGTTGAAGAACTCACTCATGATGTTTTTGTTCGAGAGGGCAATCACTTACACTATGATTTATATATAAGTATATCGGAGGCTGCTCTGGGTATCTCGAAAGACCTAACATTACTTGATGGAAAAGCAAGAATTAAATTAGAATCAGGAATCCAGTCAGGTAAAACACTTCGATTAAGAAGCAAAGGTTTGCCAAGCATAAATGGATATGGAAATGGAGATTTATTGGTACATGTTAATGTATGGACTCCAAAAACATTGAGTAAAGAGCAGCGTCAATTTTTTGAAAAGATGTCAGCAGACTCTAATTTCATTCCTCATCCAGAGAAAACAGATAAATCTTTTTTTGAAAAAGTTAAGGATATGTTTGCTTAAAATAGTAAGATTGAAAAAAAAGCAATATATTTGAATTAATGCTAACATAAACTTGTTGGTATTATTTTCTTTTTCATAGCAATTTTTTCCCATCCTTTAACAAGGATGGGTTTTGTTTTTATAGTAACTTTGTACAGTATGAAAGTTATTAATAAAATATTAGAATTTTTCAATCATAATTTTACAATTGGAGAATCCATATCTTTTTCCCCAAGATCAATTTTGATTGTAGTTCTTGTATTTATAGTAACGTCATTTTTACTAAAACTTTTAAGAAAAATTATATATCGTACGCTTTCTAATGATGCAAAAATAAAGTTTAGAAGTGTTTTTTCCTTTATAAATTATTTCATTTACATAATTGTAATACTAATTACATTCCAGAACATCGGTGTTAATGTAACTGCTATTTTTGCTGCCTCTGCAGCTTTACTAGTTGGAGTGGGTTTAGCATTACAAACCTTTATACAAGATATTATATCTGGGATCTTTATACTTGTAGATCAATCAGTTCACGTAGGCGATATAATAGAAGTAGAGGGACAAGTAGGAAAAGTTGAAAACATTAAGCTTCGAACAACAAGAGCTGTTACAAGAGAGAATAAAGTATTGATTATTCCAAATCATAAATTTTTAATTTCTACGCTTTTCAACTGGACTGAAAATGGAGTAATTACTAAAGAAAGTGTATCTGTAGGAGTGGCATATCACAGTAATATCAATAAAGTTACTGAGCTATTATTAAATATGGCAAAAACTAATAACAAAATACTCGAAAATCCAAAACCTTTTGTGATTTTTGATGATTTTGGAGATAGTGCATTACATTTTCAACTCTTCTTTGCAGTTAAAAGTAGTTTTGAATCAAATATTATTAAAAGTGAAATTAGATATTCAATTTTTGAGACTTTCAAAAATGAAGGGGTAGAAATTCCTTTTCCTCAGCGAACAATTAGTTTTTTAAATCCACCAAAAGCATTACAATGATACAGATACTTCTCATTGAAGATGAAGAGCCCATTAGAAGAGTTTTGGTTCGCATTTTAAGCGAAGAAAATGAAAAATATGAAATTACAGAAGCTGATAATGGTAAAGATGGACTTTCCTTACTTGAAAAAAAAATCTTTGATTTAGTTCTATGTGACATAAAAATGCCTAAGATGGATGGTATAGAGGTTCTTCAAAATACCAGTAAAAAGGAAATAAAGACACCTTTTATCATGTTGACTGGGCATGGTAATGTAGAGACAGCCGTTGAGGCAATGAAATTAGGGGCTTATGATTTTATTTCAAAACCTCCAGATTTAAACCGATTATTAACAACAGTTCGTCACGCTCTAGAGAATAAGTCATTGCGGACTGAGAACAATAAATTAAAACGAAAAGTAGCCAAAAAATATAATATAGTTGGTCTAAGTAAGCCTATTTCAAAAGTAAAAGAAATGATTACTAAAGTTGCTGGGACAGATGCTCGTATTTTAATAACAGGCGAAAATGGAACTGGAAAAGAACTTGTCGCTCATCAGTTACATGAACAAAGTGATCGAAGCTCTATGAATTTTATAGAAGTTAACTGTGCAGCAATACCTTCTGAATTAATTGAAAGTGAACTTTTTGGTCATGTAAAAGGTGCATTTACTTCTGCAGTAAAAGATCGTTCAGGAAAATTTGAAGCAGCAAATAATGGTACTCTTTTTCTTGATGAAATAGCAGATATGAGCTTAGCAGCGCAGGCTAAAGTACTTCGAGCTCTTCAAGAAAAAAAAATACAAAGAGTAGGTAATGAAAAAAATATTTTAGTAGATGTGAGAGTAATTGCAGCAACAAATAAAGATCTAAAGCAAGAAATTAAGCAAGGAAGATTTAGAGAAGATTTATACCATCGTATTGCCGTCATTATTATAAATGTTCCTTCTTTAGTTGAAAGAAAAGAAGATATTCCAATTTTAATTGAATATTTTGTTAATTTAATATCTAAAGAACAAGGTATCGAGAAGAAAAAATTCTCGGAAAAAGCATTAGATAAACTTAATAAATATCCTTGGACAGGTAATATTAGAGAGCTTCGTAATGTAATTGAACGCTTAATGATTCTTGGTGATAATCCTGTAAGTGAAGATAATATTACTCAATTTGCTCCAAAATAATACCTAGTGCGATTAATCATTTTCACCATTTTAATAATTTTAAATTCCCAAAATATTTTTGGGCAAATAAAGGGTCATGAAAAGAATATAAAAATGATTTTTAACCAAGCTCTAACTAAAGGTAAATCTTACAAGTGGTTAGATCATCTATCTAATCAAATAGGTGGAAGACTCTCAGGATCATTTAATGCTGAGAGAGCTGTAAAATGGGGAAATCAAGAGCTCCTAGATTTAAATCTTGATAATGTTTATTTAGAGAATATAATGGTTCCTAAATGGGTGCGAGGAACTTTTGAATATGCAAGTATTATTACTGGTCCTGGTATGAGTATAAATGTTCCCGTTTGTGCTTTGGGTGGATCAATATCAACACCAGCAGTTGGGTTAAGAGCTCAGGTAATCGAAGTAAAAGACTTTGAAGAACTTGAATCCATTGGTGAAAAAAAGGTTAAAGGTAAATTTGTTTTTTACAATCGTGCAATGCCTGCTGATTTGATAGATACTTTTGAAGCTTACAAAGAAACTGTGGACCAGCGATCAATTGGAGCTAAAAAAGCTGCTAGACTTGGTGCAGTTGGTGTCATCGTACGTTCTATTAATTTACGTTTGGATGATTATCCTCATACTGGAAATATGAGTTATGGAAACTTATCAAACAAAATGAGAATACCAGCTGCAGCTATTAGCACAAACGGAGCTGAATTACTTAGCTCAATGTTGTCACTTAATAAGAATCTTTATTTTTATCTAAAACAAGATTGTAAAAATTATCCTGACGTGCCTTCTCATAATGTAATTGGTGAGATAAAAGGAAATGAATTTCCAGAAGAAATTATATTAGTGGGAGGACATCTTGATTCATGGGATTTGGGAGACGGAGCTCATGATGATGGAGCTGGAATTGTTCAATCTATGGAAGTTTTAAATCTTTTTAAACAAATCAATTACCAGCCAAAGCGAACTATTAGAGTGGTATTATATATGAATGAAGAAAATGGATTACGTGGTGGAAAGACTTATGCTAAAAATATAAAACAAAATAACGAGAATCATATATTCGCTTTAGAATCAGATGCTGGAGGATTTACACCAAGAGGTTTCGCTTTTGAAGCTACTAAGGAGCAGTTTAAAAAAATAATTTCATGGAAACCATATTTTGACCCGTATATGATTGATCGGTTTACTTTAGGGGTTATTGGTTCTGATATAGCTCCATTAAAAGATGGTAAAATTGTACTTTCGGGATTACGTCCCGATTCTCAAAGATATTTCGAATACCACCACGCAGCTAATGATACTTTTGATGCAATTAATAAAAGGGAACTAGAATTAGGAGCCGCAGCTATGACTAGTTTAATATACTTGGTTGATCAATATGGTTTTTAAACTTTCACCTTAATGCTTCTAAACCTTAAAAAATATACTAAAGAGTTTCGTTATAATATTAATCTTTCCTATCCAGTTATAATAGGTCTTTTGGGCCATACAATGGTTCAATTTGTAGATAATATAATGGTAGGACGATTAGGAACAGCAGAATTAGCCGCAGTTTCTTTAGGAAATAGTTTCTTCTTTTTGGCCATGGCCTTAGGCATTGGTTTTTCAACAGCTATTACACCTTTGGTGGCGGAGACAGACGGTATGAAAAATATTACAAAAGGCAGGAATGTATTTATTCATGGTTTAATACTATGTTTTTTTTTAGGTATATTTCTTTCTTCATCTGTACTATTAAGTAAGCCTTTTTTATTTCAAATGGGTCAACCTGATGAAGTAGTATATTTAGCATTTCCATATCTTAAGTGGGTTGGAATCTCTCTAATTCCATTAATCTGTTTTCAAGGCTTTAAACAGTTTTCAGAGGGCTTATCTTACACGAGGCCAGCGATGTATGCTACTCTACTTGGAAATATATTTAACATTTGTTTAAATTATTTTTTGATTTTTGGATATTGGATTTTTCCTAAAATGGGAGTTGAAGGAGCTGCTTTGGGGACATTTTTTTCTCGCTGTCTTATGTTAATTTTTATAATGTTTTACGTTCGTTACAATAAGCGTTTTATCAAACATGTTGAAAATATAAAATTCAATACACCTGATTGGCTTTTATTTAAAAAAATCATTAGGTTAGGTTTTCCTTCAGCAATACAGATGTTTTTTGAGGTACTCTTTTTTACAGTTGCTATTTGGCTTTCTGGATTTTTAGGCAAAAACCCTCAAGCTGCTAACCAAATAGCCCTAAACTTATCATCTATGACCTTTATGTTTGCTATGGGACTTGGAGTTACAGCTATGATTAGGGTTGGTAATCAAAAAGGGAAAAAAGACTACGTGGCTTTGAAGCGAATTGCATACTCTATTTTTTTGTTAATTTTTCTGTTTGATATAGTTTTCTGTCTTTTATTTCTTCTGGCTAACGAATACTTACCTTGGCTTTACCTTGACAGAAATAATCCTTTACAGTTTACTGATATAAATGAAGTAGTTACTATAGCCTCATCCTTACTCATAGCTTCTGCTTTTTTTCAAATTTCTGATGGGATTCAGGCTGTTGTTTTAGGTGCACTTAGAGGGCTTCAAGACGTGAATATTCCTGCTTGGATTACTTTTTTCTCATATGGTATCTTTGGAATACCAACTTCTTATTACCTAGCTTTCCACTCAGACTTTGGTGCATTCGGAATTTGGATTGGTTTGCTTTCAGGTTTGACATCCTCGGCCATACTTCTTTTTTTTAGATTTCACTATCTAACAAATAAATTAATTTTAAACTCTCAAAATGGAGCTACCTAAATTTCTAATTGCTGATAATTCGACTTTAAAAGAGGAATTATTCGTTGTGCATACTGAATATCCAAGATTCATAATAAATATAAGTAATGATGAGGTTCATTGGTTAGAGGAATTTGAAAAAGATGATGAAGAAAGTTTAACTACTGAATCAGAGATATTAATAAAGGCTGCTTTTGCTTTTTTCGATAAAGAAATAAAATCTTTAGAATAGTAATATGGATCAATTACTGACTTGGGATCAGGAACTTTTTTTGTGGTTAAATAGTCTTGGTAATTCCAGATTTGATTCTTTTTGGATGATGATGACTCACCGTGGTTCAAATATTTTTTTATATATTTTTATTTTACTTTATTTAGGCTATAAAAGTTCATGGAAAACAGCTGCTAATCTGCTTATTTTTGTATGTTTTCTCATTTTATTCACAGATCAATTAACTAATTTTTTTAAGATTCAGGTAGGCCGTTTGAGACCATGTTACAACAAAGAAATAAATTTTATGCTACGCTTAGTCAAGTCTAGCTGTGGTGGCCGTTTTAGTTTTTTCTCTGGTCATGCCTCAAATTCTTTTGCATTGGCATTGTTTTTTGGAGGAGTATTAAAGTCTTTCTCAAAATATTTACCTTATTTGTTATTATTTATTGCGAGTTTAATAGCTTTTAGTAGAGTCTATATAGGTGTTCATTATCCATTAGACATCTTTTGTGGTGCTATAGTAGGAAGCTTAATTGGATTAATTTTTTTTAGGGTTTGGGATAAATTTAAAATTAGGATTTTATAGTAAACTCATATTCTGTTTTATGATCACAAATTTTCATGGTTTCCGTAGGGTAGTGGGAAAGGAAGAAATATTAGGTGAATTAGAAAAACTTTGCGTTTCAAAAAACAGATTGCTTCAAAATGAGGTGAAGTAAATAGAACCTCTCCTGGCTGATTTATATATGTTTTCATTTCACTACTACTTATCAGAAAATATAGTGATGCTACTGCTCCTTTTGCGAGGTTAAAATAAAATAATCATCTAATCGAGTTATTCCAATTATCTTTTTTTCTTAAAATCCAATTTCGTATCATCAACCTTTAACAATTTTCCAGTTGGAAATAAGTTATTATTGAGTGTCAAAGTTTGCAAGTTGTTAATGGGTTTCTTTTAAAAGCTCAGGGTATTGTTTTTTAAATTTCTGAAGTCGAGGTATTGAAACTTGCCTTACATAGGTATTATTAGGATTGTTCTTTTCATAATTTTGATGGTATTGCTCAGCATAATAAAATTTTTCTAGAGGCTTAATTTCAGTAATAATTTCTTTAGAGAAATATTCTCCTTTTTCTAGAATTTCAATATAGTCTTGAATTATTATTCTTTCTTCATAAGATGTGTAAAATGCAATTGAACGATATTGCGATCCATAGTCTGGGCCCTGACGGTTTGGTGTCGTTGGGTCATGAGATCCAAAAAAAATCTGAAGCAAGGTCTCAAAGCTTACTACCTTTGGATTATAAATTACTTCAACAGCTTCGGCGTGTCCTGTTCTCCCTGTTCCAATTTGATTATAATTGGGATTTTTAGTAAATCCTCCTGCATATCCAGAATATACTTCACTAACTCCTTTAACACTTTCATATATAGCTTCTACACACCAAAAACAACCG
>CACLGW010000038.1 GCA_902606525.1 uncultured Bacteroidota bacterium
AAGAAAAATACATTAAACTTCCTCGAGTTGCTTTTCATACTCTTGGGTGCAAACTAAATTTCTCTGAAACCGCGACAATATCTAGAGATTTTGATGCTTCACATTTTAAAAAAGTATCTTTTGATAAACATGCAGACTTATATGTAATAAATACTTGCTCAGTCACTGATAATGCAAGTAAACAAGTTAAATATTTAGTAAAAAAAGTTTTAAAGCAGAACCCTACGGCTTTTATTGCTGCTATTGGATGTTATGCACAATTGCAACCAAAAGAAATAGCTGATATAGATGGGGTAGATTTGGTATTAGGTGCGACAGAAAAGTTTAAGTTGATTGATTATGTTCAAGATCTTACTAAAAATAATCAAGGGAAAGTGTATTCTTGTGAAATTGAAAAAGCCAATGTGTATGAAGCAAGTTATTCAGTAAATGATCGAACTCGAGCTTTTCTCAAAGTTCAGGATGGTTGTGATTACAAATGTACCTATTGTACTATTCCTAGGGCAAGAGGAATTTCTAGAAGTGATTCTTTAAATAATATTTTGAATAATGCTCAAAAAATTGTTAAATCTGGATTTAAAGAAATTGTTTTGACTGGAGTTAATATTGGTGATTACGGCAAAGGAGAATTTAGAAATAAAAATCATAAACATACTTTTTTTGATCTTATTAGTTCTTTAGAATCTCATAAAATTATAAACAGAATCAGGATTTCTTCAATAGAGCCCAATCTTCTAAATAATGAAATAATTGATTTCATTTCAAAAAGTGAATGCTTTGTGCCTCACTTTCATATTCCATTACAAAGTGGCAGTGATAAAATTTTAAAAAGTATGAAACGGCGATATATGTCTAAAAAGTACAGTGAGAAAATATCGCAAATCAATACTTTACTTCCACACGCATGTATTGGAGCCGATGTTATAGTTGGCTATCCTGGTGAAACTGATAATGATTTTCTAGAAACTTACCATTATATAAATAATCTAAAAATTTCTTATTTGCATGTGTTTACTTACTCTGAAAGGCCTAATACAGAAGCTGTAAACATTAAAAAAACTGTTGATAAGGAAATCAGAAATAAGCGTAGTAAAATGCTTCGAGCACTATCAGTCAAAAAACGCCGAGCTTTTTATGAGTCTCAACTTGGGAAAAATTTTACAGTTTTATTTGAAGGGGAAAATAAAGAAGGATACATAACGGGTTTTACTGAAAACTACATAAAAGTGAGAGCTCCATGGAACCCAATGTGGGTAAATACTTTACATGAGGTACAATTACAACAAATTGATAACGCTGGATATGTAAGATTTCGTTCTATTATTTAGAGCTTGATCCCAACTGGTAATAATTGCTTATAACGTCTATTTCCACGAACAAATCTTGCAATTTTAGGAGAGGTAGGAACAACACGAAGATTTTTATTAGAAATAAATTCAAGCACCTGAACAATAAAAGCATCTTCAAAATTTTTATCTTTAATACCATCTGGAATATGAAGTTTGGTAAGGAAAATTTTTCTTTCTTGTTCAGAGTATTCAATTCTAGCTAAACCCTTATCTACTTTAATTTCGAATTGACGTAAGAATTCATTGTTGATTAAAGTTAAATCGTTCATAGTTTAAAGAATTGAATGCTTTTTAAATATTGTTTGTAAATTTAATTTTTGTTTTAGATAAGCTATCAAAAATACAAAATTTATATCAGCAATTCGGTAATTATTCATTTAAATGAGAATAATCCATCTTTATTGTATGCCAGGGATGGCAGCAAGTCCAAAAATATTTGAGTTTTTAGATTTACAAAGCCCTTTTGAAATGCATCTTTTAAGCTGGTTTTCACCTAAACAAAATGAATCTCTCAACTCGTATGCAAAAAGAATGTGTGATAGGGTTAATCATAAAAATCCTATTCTTCTTGGTGTTTCTTTTGGAGGGGTTCTAGTTCAAGAAATGGCAAAACACATTAGGGTGAGAAATACTATTATTATTTCAAGCATAAAGAACAATACGGAACTTCCATTTCCTATGAAAATGGCTCAGAAAACTAATGCCCACAGACTTTTACCAACAAAATGGATAAATAATATTGACCATCTGGCATTATTTGCTTTTGGAACAGGAATTAAAAAAAGAATAGCATTATATCAGCGATATCTTTCAGATAGAAATCCTGAATATCTAAATTGGGCAATAGATTGCTTAGTACATTGGGATCAAAAAAAAACACCAAAAGATCTAATTCATATACATGGTATTTCAGATACTGTTTTCCCTATTAGAAATTTACTTGAACCTTTTATAAAAATTAAAGGGGGGCATGCGATTATAATTACTCAGGCTAATTGGTTTAACGATGAATTACCAAAGCTTCTTACTAAAAAGAATTAAATTTGATTTAAAAATAAAACTAAAACTAAAATATTTTATTAAATAATGAATAATAAAGTTTATCTAGGGATTTCTTTTTTAATAATACTAATAGTTTATGGGTTTAGTTCTGTAAACCCTCAAATTTTTAGTGCATTTAATATTTACGAAGATGGAGAACCTTCTAAAGTTTATGCGTTAAAAATCCCAGAGATATTAGATTTTTCTGGCGAAGAAGTTCCATTAAATTCTCCAGATTTGAAAGAGCGTCTGGATAAAGAGTTATTGGTTAATACGTATTGGCAGTCCAATATGATGTTGCTTCTTAAGAGATCGAATAAGTGGTTTCCCACCATTGAAAAAATTTTGAAAGATGAAGGTGTGCCTGAAGACTTTAAATTCTTGGCTGTTATTGAAAGTGGCTTAGAAAACTTACGTTCTCCAAAAGGTGCCAAAGGATTTTGGCAATTAATGCCTTCTACTGCAAAAGAATACGGTCTCGAAGTCAATAATAATGTAGATGAACGATATCATATTGAAAAATCAACTAGAGTAGCTTGTAAGTATTTATTGAAAGCAAAAGAACGCTTTGGAAGTTGGACTCTTGCGGCCGCAGCATACAATAGAGGTATGTATGGAATTGATAGACTTTTAAACAAGCAGCTGGTTGATAATTATTATGATCTTTTATTAAATAAAGAAACCAGTCGATATATTTTTCGAATTCTTGCGGTAAAAGAAATTATGTCTCATCCAGATCGTTATGGTTTTATTTATGAAGAGAATGATTTATATGAATCTGTCCCTGTTCGTAAAATTGGAATTGACATCCCTATTATAAACATTGCTGAATATGCTAAAAAGCATGGTATTAATTATAAATTATTAAAGATTCATAATCCATGGCTAATTCAAAATCATTTAAATAATAATTCTAGAAAATATTATGAAATAGAAATACCAGAACCAGGTCACTATTAAATACGTTTCATTTGCTGCTGAATCATTTTCATTTGGCCTGAAAGCATTCCATGTTTATCGAGTTTTTTTGCTTCAACAAGTAATTGTTGGGCTTCGCGCTTTCTTCTTTTCTGAAGATATATACCAGCTAAGCTCATTTTAGCCATAGCAAGGTCGTGATTCATTGATAGACCTAATTTTATGGCTACTTTAAAATACTTTTCGGATTTCGTTAGATTTTTTTGTGAGTGAATAATACCTAAAAGATAATTGTAGTAGCCTTGCTGTTTGCGAACAAGATTATTCTCTACGTTTGAAATACGCATTAACCATTTTTGTGTGCCTTCAAAATCTTGTTTTCTCAAACGCAAAAATGCAAGAAATATTAATTCATTTTTAAAGTATAGAAGAATAAACATCGCAGAAATAATAAGCATTAATATCCCATTGCCGATATAATCATCAATAAATTGATAAACCCCATAACTAAAAGATGAAATAGCAAGTACTAATTTTATAACTTTTGGAAACATTTTATTTTTTTATCAAAGTTAAAAAAAAACAGTGGTGAAATGTTGATAATCAGATTTGGAAGACAAAAAACTTGTTGTATATTTACCCGACTTCGAATTGTTCTAAGATCCACTTAACAATATTATGAAAAGAACCTTCCAGCCTTCAAGAAAAAAGAGAAGAAATAAACACGGTTTCAGAGAAAGAATGTCTTCAGCAAATGGACGGAAAGTAATAGCTTCTCGTCGAGCGAAGGGTAGAAAAAAAATATCTGTTTCATCTGAACCACATCACAAAAAATAATGGTCGAATTTTACCATAATAGAGGTGTTACTTTTTTAAGAGTAACACCTTTTTTTTATATTGAAAATTAATTTACACCTATGCCAAAAGTAGACTCAATCAAAAGTATTTTAGTAATCGGCTCAGGTCCGATAATTATAGGACAGGCTTGTGAGTTTGATTATTCTGGGACACAAGCACTCCGTTCATTAAGAGAAGACGGGATAGAAACTATATTGATAAACTCAAATCCTGCAACAATAATGACTGATCCGACTATGGCAGATCATGTTTATTTAAAACCCCTAAATACTAAGTCTATTATTCATATTTTGAATAAACATAAAATAGATGCTGTATTACCTACAATGGGCGGACAAACTGCACTTAATTTATGTATTGAAGCAGATGAAAAAGGAATTTGGGAAGATTTTGGAGTACAAATAATAGGTGTAGATATTGATGCCATCCAGATTACTGAAGATCGTGAACGATTTAGAGAATTAATGCTAGAAATAGGTGTTTCAATGGCTCCACAAGCAACAGCAAACTCTTATCTCAAAGGGCAGGAAATTGCTCAAGAATTTGGATTCCCTTTAGTTATTAGAGCTTCTTACACCCTAGGGGGTGCAGGAGCATCTTTTGTTCACAAAGCAGAAGATTTTGATGAATTATTGACTCGAGGTCTAGAAGTTTCTCCCATTCATGAGATAATGATTGACAAAGCCTTAATTGGATGGAAGGAATATGAGTTAGAGTTGCTTCGTGACAAAAACGACAATGTTGTTATTATTTGTACCATTGAAAATATGGATCCTATGGGAATTCATACTGGAGACTCTATTACTGTTGCACCTGCGATGACATTATCAGACAAGACCTTTCAACGTATGAGAGATATGGCTATCCATATGATGAGAAGTATAGGAGATTTTGCTGGAGGATGTAACGTCCAATTTGCAGTTAGTCCGGATGTGAAAGAGGATATTATTGCCATTGAGATTAATCCAAGGGTTTCTCGTTCTTCGGCGTTAGCCTCAAAAGCTACGGGATATCCTATTGCTAAGATCGCTGCTAAACTTGCGATAGGATATTCACTTGATGAACTTGAAAATCAAATTACTAAATCAACATCTGCACTCTTTGAGCCTACTCTTGATTATGTAATAGTGAAAATTCCTCGATGGAACTTTGATAAATTTGAAGGATCTGACCGAACATTGGGACTCCAAATGAAATCTGTTGGAGAGGTTATGGGTATTGGCAGGTCATTTCAAGAAGCTTTACATAAAGCCACTCAATCTCTAGAAGTAAAGAGAAACGGACTTGGGGCAGATGGAAAAGGATATTCTGACTATGATATTATAATAAGTAAATTAAGTGTAGCAAGTTGGGATCGTGTTTTTGTAATTTATGATGCTATTGAGATTGGAATTCCCTTAACAAGAATACATGAAATTACTAAAATTGATATGTGGTTCTTGAAACAATATGAAGAACTGCATTTATTGGGTAAAGAGATTTCTAATTTTAACATTAATACAATAGATGAAGCTCTGCTTTTAGAAGCAAAGCAAAAAGGGTTTGCAGATAGACAAGTTGCTCATATGTTAAAATGCTTAGAAAGTGAAGTCCATACTAAGAGGATTGAACTAGGAATTCAAAGGGTATATAAGTTGGTGGATACTTGTGCTGCAGAATTTGAAGCTAAAACTCCATATTATTATTCTACTTTTGAGGCTAAACAAAAATTAAAAGGTGGTTTTCCTTATTGTAATAATGAAAGTAAAGTTTCAGATAGAAAGAAAATTGTCGTTTTAGGCTCTGGACCAAACCGAATTGGCCAAGGAATTGAATTTGATTATTGCTGCGTCCATGGAGTTTTAGCAGCCAGTGAATGTGATTATGAAACAATCATGATCAACTGTAACCCTGAAACAGTTTCTACAGACTTTGACATAGCGGATAAGCTATATTTTGAACCTGTATTTTGGGAACATATTTATGACATTATTCAGCATGAAAAACCCCAAGGAGTTATTGTACAATTAGGAGGGCAGACAGCCCTTAAGCTGGCTGAAAAGTTAAATAGATATGGCATAAACATAATCGGGACGAGCTTTGATTCTCTTGATTTAGCAGAAGATAGGGGTAGTTTTTCAACTTTATTAAAAGAAAATAATATCCCCTATCCAGAGTTTGGTGTGGCTCAAACAGCTGATGAGGCTTCAATTTTAGCAGATAAGTTAGACTTTCCTATTTTAGTAAGACCTTCATATGTACTGGGTGGCCAAGGAATGAAGATTGTGATTAATAAGCAGGATTTAGAGGCACATGTAGTGGACTTGCTTCAAAAAATCCCAAATAATAAGTTACTTCTTGATCATTACCTTGATGGCGCTATTGAGTGTGAGGCAGATGCTATTTGTGATGGAGAAAATGTCCAAATTATTGGAATGATGGAACATATTGAGCCATGTGGAATTCACTCGGGTGATTCAAATGCAACACTTCCTGTTTTTAATCTTGGGGAGTATGTTGTTCAACAAATAAAGGATCATACTCATAAGATTGCTTTAGCTTTAAAAACAGTTGGATTAATAAATATTCAGTATGCTGTAAAAGATGATATGGTTTATGTGATCGAAGCAAATCCAAGAGCGTCGAGAACTGTCCCTTTCATAGCTAAAGCATATAAGGAACCCTATGTTAATTATGCTACTAAGGTTATGCTTGGTGAAAATAAAGTAACTGACTTTGAATATAATCCTCGATTAAAAGGTTATGCAATTAAACAACCAGTATTTTCATTTAATAAATTCCCAAATGTAAATAAACAACTAGGTCCAGAAATGAAAAGTACAGGGGAAAGTATTCTTTTTATTGATAATCTTAAGGAAGACGAGTTTTATGACTTATACCTAAGAAGAAAGATGTATCTAACTAAATAAAATAATTTGTATGTTAAAAAGTAAAACTGAAATCAAGGTTGTTTTTGGGTTAGTTATACTAGCGATCATTACTCGATTATTACCACATCCACCTAATTTTGCCCCTATAACAAGTATTGCTCTTTTTACAGGCTTTCATTTTGTAAACAAGAGGTTGTTAGCCATATTTGTTCCTATTTTGTGCATGTTTTTAACTGATCTTTATATTGGATTACATTCCTT
>CACLGW010000039.1 GCA_902606525.1 uncultured Bacteroidota bacterium
GGCTTGTTTTTTTGGCAAACAGTAATTTTCATTGGGTTAATATTTTTATTAAAAAAGTATGCCTGGAAGCCAATTTTATCGGCAATAAATGAAAGAGAAACTTCAATTAAAGACGCACTGAAGGCGGCAAAAGAAGCACGTTCAGAAATGGAAAGTCTCAAATCTGATAACCAGCGTATTCTTAAAGAAGCGAAAGCTGAAAAGGAAGCTTTGCTTAAGGAAGCAAGAATTGTTAGATCAGAAATGATTAATAGTGCTAAAGAGGAGGCAAAAAGTGAAGCGAACAAGATCTTAAGTCAAGCTCAGGATGCAATTAAAAACGAAAAAAGATTAGCAATAAATGAATTAAAGGGCCAAGTGAGTTCACTTGCCCTTAATATTGCAGAAAAAGTTTTAGAAAATGAACTTGAAAGTAAAGACAGACAAATTAAACTGGTTGATAAATTAATGCAAAACACAGATTTAAAGTAAATGAAAAGAGCAAGAGTAGCAAGTCGCTATGCTAAGGCAATCTTAGCTTTTACCCAGAATAATAACTCATCTGAAGCATTGGCAGCAGACATGCAAAAACTTAGTGCTTTATTTCAAAAAAATAATAGTATTCAGACGACATTAGAGAATCCACTAATAGCTGCCGAAGAAAAATTAAGTATTGTAAATTCATTATTTCCTTATGCTTCAGAATCTAGTAAAAAATTATTTTCTTTATTAGCAGATAACAATCGTCTAGCAATTCTTGAGGGAACTGGCAAAAAATTCACTGAGCTTTATTCACATTCAAAAGGTGAAGTTAAAGGTTTAGTTTCCACAGTAGTACCACTTACTAAAGATCTAGAAAAAACTATCCAAAAAAAAGCTCAAATGTTTTCTAATCAAAAGATTAATATTGAAAATAAAATAGACCCAAGTATCATGGGAGGGTTTATCCTAAAAATTGGTGACATGCAGTTTGATGCTAGCATAGCTAATAAATTAAGACAAATTAAAACTACATTAATAAATAATTAGATCTAAAGATAAACGGTCATGGCAGATATAAACTCAGCTGAAGTATCAGCGATACTAAAAAAACAACTTGATGGTTTCAGCTCCTCAACAGCAATGGACGAGGTAGGAACAGTTCTTGAAGTAGGAGATGGAATTGCTCGCATATTTGGGCTTTCTAATGCTCAATATGGAGAATTAGTTTCGTTCGAAGGAGGTTTAGAGGGAATGGTATTAAACCTTGAAGAAGATCACGTAGGTGTTGTATTACTGGGTCCTTCAAAAGGAGTAAAAGAAGGAGATACAGTTAAACGGACCCAACGAATTGCTTCAATTAATGTAGGTGAGGGAGTTGTTGGAAGAGTACTGAACACCTTGGGTCAACCCATAGATGGAAAAGGAGCCATAAAAGGGGAAGTTTATGATATGCCGCTTGAACGAAAGGCTCCAGGTGTAATTTTCAGACAACCAGTTAATGAGCCTCTTCAAACTGGGATTAAATCAATTGATGCAATGATTCCAATTGGTCGCGGACAAAGAGAATTAATAATTGGCGATAGACAAACAGGAAAAACAACAGTTTGTATTGACACTATTTTAAATCAAAAAGAATTTTATGAAGCAGGTGAGCCAGTTTACTGTGTTTATGTAGCCATTGGTCAAAAAGCTTCTACAGTAGCATCCATTGCTAAAATCCTTGAAGATAAAGGGGCACTGGCATATACCGTTATTGTTGCTGCAAATGCTTCCGACCCCTCGCCAATGCAAGTATACGCTCCCTTTGCTGGAGCTGCTATTGGAGAGTATTTTAGAGATACTGGCCGACCAGCCTTAATTATTTATGATGATTTATCAAAACAAGCAGTTGCATATCGCGAAGTATCCTTATTACTCCGCCGACCACCGGGTCGTGAGGCTTATCCAGGAGACGTTTTCTACTTACATTCTCGTTTATTAGAGCGAGCTGCAAAAGTTATTGCTGACGATAGCATTGCTAAAGACATGAATGATCTCCCAAACACTTTAAAAAATAAAGTTAAAGGTGGAGGATCTCTTACTGCCTTACCTATTATAGAAACACAAGCAGGAGATGTCTCTGCTTATATTCCTACTAATGTAATTTCAATTACTGACGGTCAGATTTTCTTAGAATCTGATCTTTTTAATTCTGGAGTTCGCCCCGCTATTAATGTTGGGATTTCAGTTTCAAGGGTTGGTGGATCAGCGCAGATCAAATCAATGAAAAAGGTGTCAGGGACATTAAAGCTAGACCAGGCTCAATTTCGAGAATTAGAAGCTTTTGCCAAGTTTGGATCTGATTTAGATGCTGCTACGTTAAATGTAATAGAAAAGGGGAGGCGAAATGTTGAAATTTTAAAACAAGCGCAAAATGACCCATTTAAAGTAGAGGAACAGATAGCTATTATATATGCAGGATCTAAAAATTTATTAAGATCCGTTCCAGTAGAAAGCGTGAAAACTTTCGAACAGAATTTCTTAGAGACATTGCGTAAAAAGCACAAAAAAACTCTGGCAGAGCTCAAATCTGGAAAGCTTTCAGATGAGGGATTAGATACGCTAAATGCCGTAGCAAAACAAACCTCTGCTGAATTCGAATAAATAATGGCTAACCTTAAGGAAATACGTAACAGAATTGCATCGGTATCATCAACGATGCAAATTACTAGCGCTATGAAAATGGTCTCGGCAGCAAAGCTTAAAAAAGCTCAAGATGCAATTACCTCTATGCGGCCTTATGCAAATACCCTTGCAGGATTAATTCAAAAACTAAGTGTAACCTTGGATACTGATTCTCAAAATCCATATACAAATATTAGAAAAATTGAAGCAGTTTTAATTATAGCGATAACTTCAAACAGAGGCTTGTGTGGTGCTTTTAATTCAAATATCACCAAAAAGGTACACCAGTTAATTTCTGAAGATTTAAATAATAAAAAAGTTTCTATAATAACTATTGGAAAAAAAGGTTCTGAGGGTTTATATAAGACAGAGAAGGTAGTTTCGAGTCATGATAACCTTTTTGATAATCTTACCTATAATAATTCAAGTGAAATTGCACAATTAGTTATGGATCAACATAAAGAAAAAGTATATGACAAGACAATTTTAGTTTATAATAAGTTTAAAAACGCAGCTACGCAATTAGTTAATGTAGAAACTTACCTACCAATTATCCCGAAGACAGAAAAAGATAATATTTCAAGTGCAGATTATATTTTTGAGCCAAGCCAAGCCGAAATTGTAAACGACCTTATACCAAAAGCCCTAAAAATTCAATTTTTTAAAGCTATTAGAGATTCTTTTGCTAGTGAACACGGTGCACGAATGACAGCAATGCATAAAGCGACTGATAATGCAACTGAACTTAGGGATCAATTAAAATTAACTTACAATAAGGCACGTCAAGCTGCTATCACAAATGAAATACTTGAAATAGTTGGGGGTGCTGAAGCTCTAAATGATTAACTTTTCAATCCAAGTAATTTTTAGTTTTAATTGAAATAGGATCTTGGAAAAGATAATCTAATCAGACTATAAATTTCACTTTTCATTGAAGGCGAAATTCATTTGTTCTTTCTCATATAAAGGGTTAGAACTCTTTCAGTAGTATCGGTTAATAATGCTTCGGCATTTTCTTTAGAATGGTTTATGTCTACAGGGCCGTTTTGAATTGCAAAGATACCACTAAATCCTGCTTTATACATTAAGGCATAAGGACCTTCAATTGCTCCTGCCAATCCAATTACTGGGATATCACTTTTTTTTGCCATATTAGCTACGCTTCCTGTGAGTTTTCCTTTTGTAGATTGTTTATCAATTTTCCCCTCAGCAGTAAAAATTAAATCTGCTCTTTCAATTTTACTTTTTAGATTGGTCATTTTTGCTAAAAGAAAAAATCCTGATTGTAAAGAAGCATTAAAAAAACCGTGCATTCCAGCTGCAACTCCACCAGCAGCTCCCCCACCTTCAAGTTTATCTATTGATCTATTAAAGTGTTTTTTAATGACCTTAGAAAATCGTTTAAGACTTTTATCTAATAATTTAACATCTTCTGGACTAGCTCCTTTCTGAGGTCCAAAAACAACCGATGATCCATTTTTACCAAGTAATTTATTTTTTACATCACAAGCAATTTTCCATTTTACTTTTTGCGAAACTGAAAAAGGAACAATAGATTCAAGCCTGTTCAAAGAAGCTCCACCTCGATCAAGCCTTTTGCCGCCACTATCTAATAGTTTCCCCCCAAGAGCCTCGAATATTCCAGCTCCACCGTCATTACTTGCACTGCCACCAACACCAAGAATAATTTCCACACAACCTTTATCTAAAGCGTCTTTTATTAGCAAGCCTGTTCCATAAGTAGAAGCTTTCAAAATATTTCTTTTGCTTGGTGGAATTTTAGCTATTCCTGATGCTTGTGAAAGTTCTATCCAAGCCACTTTCTTATTCTTAAAAAGGAAATATTTTGCACTGCATTTTTTACCTAATGCATCCTCCGTCTTACAAATGACGAATTCACCCTTAAAGTTATCTGCTAAAACATTTAGACTACCTTCTCCACCGTCTGAGAATGGAATTTCGTTAATGTTCGCATTAGGAAGTATTGATGTAATACCTTTATGAATCGCATGACAAACTTCTCTGGAAGTCAGGTTTTCTTTAAAGGAATCAGCAATTATTAGGATACGCATAAGAATCAAAAGGATTAAAGCTTGCAATTAAGCAGATTATTAAAAATACTTAAAAAAAACATATGTCACCAAAGCACTATTTTTTATTAAAAGAAAGAGATTATTGTATTAATTTCCTAAATAACGGGTTCTATAAATCATATATTTATTAAAATGAATAAAAAGAAAAAATTATATTTGCTGCTAATTAATGACGAAGAAGCATGAAGAAAGAAGTTAGGCTACCAATCATTTTACTTTTTATAATTCCATTACTAACTACTTGTGAAAAGAGTCTTGATGAAGAAGAAATTCTTGTCTTAGAAGAAAAAAAAGAAATCGTTGTTGACCCTTTTTATGCTGATTTAAAAGAAACAAGTTCACTTGAAGAATATTGGGATTTATTTGTCGCTGACGCAATTCGTTCAGGGAAACCAGATCCAGGCTTCGGAAGACAAATAAACATTTTTTTTGGGAGTGAACCAGATTTTGCTTCTGGGGTAACATCAGACCATGCAGGTAGGGCATACGATGTCTGTAATATAGAAACTGTAAGCTTTGAAATTATTAAGTCCTTCTGGGAGGATTATTCTATTGTTCAAAGACTTTATACTTTTTATCATGAAGCTGGCCATGCTCGGTACAAATATCGCCACCCTTGTGAATCTTCTGAATGTACATCAGCTCCTGATGACTATCCTGTTATGTGGCTTTCAGTTCTACCTGCAAACACACCTTTAGAGGAATTCATTCGTGATAAAAATAACTTTTTTAAAAGGGATTGGGAGGGAGTTCGCTATTTCAACTGTACACAAGACTAAAAAACCCAATATTCTTAACCATTATATTTTCCTAATTTATATCTAACTAGCGCGGTTATGAGCTTTTATAAACCTTACCCTCTATACATTATACTTTTTTCAGCTGGATATATTTTGGTTAGCTGGTTTAATACTCCAAAGATTATCACCTAAACGAATTAATTTTTTACATAGATATCAGATAAAAAGATCGATGAAAGATCTTGAATCTTAGAATTTTGCTTAATTCTATTCTGAAAAAAAAATGACATCTATATTAGTATAGATGATCTTTTTGTAATTTTTCTTGAGTTTTTTTTAAAATTAAAATTAAATGGGCTATTTCAATAGGACTAATTCTAGTAATCTTAATGCCTATTTTATAAATTTTCAATGTTGAAAAACACCAAAAAAACATTTCCCATAAAAGAAGAATAATTGAAAAAACAGAAAAATTAAAATTTATTATCATACAATAAAAGACGGCTGATTTTGTAAATTTATTATTATTATCAAAACCCTAATGATAAAAGTTTCAGTACAAAACGATAGCCCTTACCACCTTCCGACTTATGCTACTAAGTCATCAGCAGGAGTGGATTTAAAAGCTGTTTTAGACAGCCCTTTGGTTTTAAAGCCTTTAGAGAGAAAAATTATTGGTACAGGATTAAAAGTCGCTCTACCTGTTGGATATGAAGCCCAAGTACGTCCTAGAAGTGGTCTCGCTGCTAAATATGGAATTTCTGTATTAAATGCACCAGGGACTATAGATGCAGATTATCGAGGAGAGGTGGGAGTTATATTAATTAATCTCTCTAATGAAGACTTTGTAATTAATCCAGGGGAGCGTATCGCTCAACTGGTATTGGCAAAACACGAACAAATCCAATGGGAAATAAATGATTCACTCTCAACAACTGAGCGTGGGGAAGGAGGTTTTGGTAGCACAGGAAATAAATAAAAAATGAAAATAATTATCCCTATGGCTGGCAGAGGATCCCGTCTGCGACCTCATAGTTTAACAACTCCAAAGCCAATGATTAACATTGCTGGGACTCCAATAGTGAAGCAACTAATTTATGAAATTGTAAAAGTTATTGATAAACCAATAACTGATATAGGATTTATTATTGGTGATCCGGCTTTCTTTGGAACAGAAATTGTTGCTTATCTCAAAGAATTATCGGAGAATCTAGGAGCAAAACCTCATATTTTTAGACAAAATCAACCCTTAGGAACAGGCCATGCGGTTATTTGTGCCGAAAAATTGCTTAAAGGGCAAGCATTAGTTGCCTATCCAGACACCTTAATTCGAGCTGAGTTAACTTTAGACCTAGAAGCTGATGCCGTTATTTGGGTAAAAAAGGTAAAGGACCCCGAGGATTACGGTGTTGTAGTTCTAGATCAAAATGAAAACATTAATAATTTGGTTGAAAAACCAAAAAATTATATCTCTGACTTAGCTGCAGTAGGGATTTATTATTTTAGAAAAGCTGAAGTTTTAAAATCACTATTGAATAAACTGGTTGCTAAAGAATTATCAACAGGAGAAGAATATCAAATAAATCATGGGATTCTCGCAATGATTCAATCGGGTGCCATTATTAAAGCTATGAAGGTTAAAGAATGGATGGACTGTGGAAACCCC
>CACLGW010000040.1 GCA_902606525.1 uncultured Bacteroidota bacterium
CAGATATGGTAAAAGAAAAAGAAGCTGGGCTTGATGACGTGGGAAAAAGTTCGAAATCAGGATCTCCATATATTTTGGTAATATCATTAAAATTAATAACCGGATCAGTTAATATCTGAAGGGTCATAGTTGCGGACCCAGAGTTATAATTTGTATCAGCAGCTTGATTTAATGTAACCAATGTTAAACCTAAATTTAGAATTGTTACATTCGATCCTATAGCACTGGCTATACTGGTATCAGAGATTACATAGCTAAAGGCTCCAGAACTATTTGAAGTAGCTGTAAAATTAAAATTGGGATCATTAATGTTTTTAACTAAATCATCAAAAATAATATTTGGATTTCCTTTAATTATTGTCAAAGTCATCGTTGCTGTTGATGAATTATAATTATCGTCTGCCGCTTGTTGAACCTCAACTGTAGATGTTCCAACTGCTGCAATACTAGCATTTGTTGAATCAACCATTGTTGCAATATTGGTATTTGAAATAGTAAAGGAAAGTGCTCCTGTACTTAAAGAAGTTGCTGTGAATTCAAAGTTAGGGTCTCCATAAGTTTTAGTCAAGTCATCAAATGTTATGGAGATATTACCTTTATTTACTGTAAGTGTCATAGTCGCAACTCCAGCATAATAATTATTTACCTCTGCCTGATTTAAAGTAACAATAGTTGAGCCTCCTCCGATTATATTAATTGTATAGGTACTTACAGAAGCTACAGAGGTATCTGAAACAGTAAATGAAAATGTTCCAGAACTATTTGAAGAAGCTACAAGATCAAAGTCAACATCTCCAAAGTTTTTAGTAACATCGTTAAATACAATAGTTGGATCTGCTTTATTAATAGTTAACGTCATTGTTGCAGTGGCGGCTAGATGCTTGCTATCAGCAGATTGACTTACTGTAGCAATTGTGATTCCAGCAGCTACAATGCTTACAGTTGAACCAGTAACAGTGGCAAGAGTAGTATCTGAAATTGTAAAAGTAAATGCACCTGTACTGCTTGAGGTAGCAGTTAGATTGAAATTTGGATCACCATATGTTTTTGTTACATCATTGAATGTAAGATTAGGATCAACTTTGACCTGGGTAAGAATTATTTTTTTATTTTCTGTTGAAGAAAATGTTGAAGTGGCAGTACCGTACTCTATCAAATATCCCTCTGTTGATCCGGCGCCTGATATATATGGTGGTCCGTAATCATTCCAACAGCTCCCTCCATTCCAATTGGTTACCATATAATCTTCACCAACACTATAATCATTTGGTTCATTATTACACCAATTAGAATATTGGCCAGCTGCAGTTACAAAACTATTTCTTTCGCCGGTTCCGATAACTGTGCCCTTCTCAGGACCATCTCGCCAATACCAAGTCCCCTCACTATCCTTATCAGTGAGTCCTGTCCATATATCCTCAGCTGTAGTATTGTTACTAACAAATGTCTGCTCTTCAGCACTTGTAATGTTTACTAAATATCCTGGCTCTCCTTCATATGTCGACAAAAGAGCTGCATCCCTTGCTGCTGTGTATGAAATTCCTCCAGAAACAAATTTATATATATGACCATTATCCGGATTATAGAAAGTGTTTGCAATTTGTTCTGTTACAACAACATTTAAAATTATTTCACCACCTACGTCTGTAGTTGTGTTAAATTGAATGGAATTTAATCCATTTTCAATATTTGAAGGTATTCCAGTAAAATTTACTGTCGTTATATTAGTCCATGAAGGATATCCTGTATCTCTTGTTAATCCTGCTGTTGTTAATACACTAAAGGTTGGAGCTAATGTAGTACTAACAGATAAAGAAACCTTATAAGTTGTAGAAGCATCATAACCGCTCAATGAAAAATCTTCAATTTCAACGTTGTTTTCATCAACTGGAATGTTTTGGGTTAAAGAGACTGTTAAGGTTTGACCATAAATGATTTCTGAGAAAACTAACAGAAATAAGAAATTTTTAAAGTAATGCATACAGGCCTAACTATTTTATGCAATTTGATTTCAAAACACAAACAATTTCTAAATAAATTCAAACATTTATACTATAAATATTAAATATTTATACCGTTAATATCAAATTGGATTTTACCCATAATTATTAATTATAACTATATTTTCAAATATAATTTTGAGTAACTATTTTTAAAAGTCATGTTTTGTATATTTATATCGATTCAATCCTCGGTGGACTGGAGGGAATGTAGATTGATAATGAAGCTTTTGTAACCTTCTTCTTTAGTCCACCTTTTTTGAAATAAACTAAAGTTATTTCATTTCTTCCTTAATCCAATTCAAAAATAAATTATAATTATTATTTGATTGTGTTTCTCTCTCTAAGAAAGTCACTCTAGAATTATAATTTTTCCTAAAAAAATCTGAAAACATATATGCTGAAATTTCATTAGGGTGATCAAGTCCTCTTTTAACAGGGAAAGAATTAGTATAAAAGGTAAGTTCAGACAATGGTCTCGACAATAAGACATTATTTAATTTTTTAACTGAATAATTCTCTTTATCCTTAAATATTTCAAATACAACATCAACAAAATCTCTACCCATAGCAGGTATTTCAATATTTTTAGTAATTAATGTTCTTACCCAAAAAAACTTACCTTGAATTTTAGGATCTGAAATAAGCCATTCTGCAATCGGTGCATCTGGATTTGAAACTTGATTTTTTATGATTTCTTTTTCGTCTTTTATTTGTTTTTTTTTGAATTTCCAGTTTTCTGAATATAATTTTTCAAATTTAGATTTAAAAGTCCTTTGTAAAGAATGCATTTGCTCATGAACTAAAAGTCCACCTAAAGATTTTACTAATTTCAATTCACTTTCTTTGTCCATCTTCTCACTCCAATCTTTAGTTAGTGTCTCTAAGTAAGATTGACTAAGGATTATATAAGTTCCACGTGTATGAGCAAATCCTCCGCATAGCCAATTTTGTATTTTAATAAATCTCCAAGGCTGATTTGCCATCAAATTAATTTCATTTTCAGATAACCATCGATTAGTTTTTTTAACAACAAAGGATAAAATTTTCTCTTCTTTAGAACTAAATTCCATAACTGCAGAAGAAAATTTCTTTCTTGCAAAAGCTCTAGCTGAGTCAATATTTATTGGTGCACTCTCTTGAACAAAGGTTGAAATTTCTTTTCGCTGAAGTTTAGAAAAATATGGCTCAAATGATTCATCTAATATCGCAATACTGGCTTTTTCTTTTTTTAGAAAACTAATCCTAGAGTGAACAAGAGGACTTTTTTTTATTTCACTAATCTGATAGTTAGTGAGACTATTTTTTGGATCAATTCTGTCCTTAAAAGCTCCATCACCCTGAATATTTGGTAGTGAATCAACTATATTGACATCATCCACCACATGCTTAAGCCCCAAATTATGTCCTACCTCATGTGCAATTAAAAATGCCTCCATGCTTTTATTATCTTCATTTTTTATTTTATTATTATCTCCTAATGCAATAAAAACAATATTCCCATTCATCATGCCTCTTCCAGTTGGTCCAGCATTCCCATCGATAGCATTTACAAAAAACATATTAATTATATCATTTTGACCTTTTAAAATTTTATCTCTTTTAGCAAGATTAACAATACTATCCAAATTGATTTCTCCGTCTCTAGCTTTTGAATTATTGTAATAAAATGGCTCTAAATAGAGGAAATCAATATCTGCTTTTGAATAAGCTTTTTCAACCAGTTTTTCAGATAGATTAATTTTAGCAGGTCCATCACTAATATCTGACTGAGTTATAATTGGTTGAATTATAATTACTTTTGATTTTAGATTGTCGCTTTTAATAGGTGAACAACTAGAGATTATTAAAAGGGCATAAATCAACTTCCCTAAGCATATAAATTTTTTCATTGCAATAAATAAAAAATCAATTTACGTATTTAAAAGTGTTTCAAATTTGAAGAAGCTATAAAATAGATTGAAAACTATTTGATTATTTAGTGATTTTTAAGGATTTATGCTCTAAAACTTCAGGTACTTTTTTAGCCAAATCTTCTAATTCTTGAGCATTCTTTCTAACCCAGTAATATATAACACCATTTATAAATTGATCCTGAGATGGATTTATACCAAAGCCTGATTTTGCTCCATCAGATTCTCTAGCCTTTTGAATTAAATTAAACATTTGATCTGATAATTCTAATTTTACTTCTTTATTTTTTTTCATATAATAAAATTTATAAAATCATCTATTGATAAAAAATGGATTTATTAAAAAAATTAATCTTCAGTATTAATTCTCATTGTTAGGGTATCTTGAGTGAATCCTGCTTTTTCATATGCTTTTATTGCACTTGTATTAGGTGCATATACTTCTAATTGAAATTCCTGATATCCTTTGTTTTCACCCCAATCCAAGAGATAATTTATAATCATATTGTTAATTCCTAATCCTCTTTTTTCTGGAATTACATACATGAATCCTAAAAAAACATAGTTTTTGGGATTTTTATAATGCTTGTTTTCTCTTATTAATGCATAACCTGAAGCAATTATAATATTGTCTTGTTCAGCCACTACAACCGAAATCTCTTGATCTTCAATATACTTTTTTAAATCATAATAGTTAAAGGGGGTTTTTTTTAAATTTGGGGTAAAGTTTCTCTCATACTCAATTAATCCCTTTTCAAACTCTAGTAAAATGGGTAAATCTTGAATTGTAGCTTCTCTAAGTTTCATAAAATTAAACACTTCAACATTCAAAGATAAAATTCTACAATTAGAAAAGCACTACAGCAAACTATAAGTCGCTCATCCTTTTTGTATATTTGAAAAAAATAAGAATATGACTTCAGGCGGTGTAGGTGTTATAGTAATAATTACTTCAATTATCGTTTTAATTGTTCTTTTTAGGGACATTCTCAAGCAAAGGTAATTTATCATGAAGAAAATTATTTGCCTCTTATTTATTGTTTGTCTTTCATGTTCAAAGGAAAGCACAAGTGACGATAGTTTTTTGGATAAAATTCAAAACAAAGTCTGGACACGAGGCAGTAATTATAAGATTTTTGAAAACAACCCTTTTAGACTTATTCTCGTTGAAGAAGGTATTTGTTTAGAATTTAATGAAGCCCCAAAAATTATCGAAGATAACCAGTTTCAATATACTATACTGGAAAATAAAAAAGACACTCTGCGCTTAAGTTACAGGGTAACTGGGTCAAATGTTAATCATTGTGGTACATTCACATATTATCTAAAATCTGACGGTGATCTTGTTCGTAATTATGTGGAATGTGGCGAAACCTTCTACAAGGAAAGTTTTACTACCGAATTTTATAGTGCTGATGAAACCTTATCAAATCTATGTCCAAGTATATAAACTTTATTTAAATAATTACTTTTTTTGTTTTTATAAAATTTAAAACCAGATTTTATATTGTTTCTGAAATACAACATCAAATTAGTAGTTAATTATATTTTTAATATTTTTAATTTAGTTTTTTAACCATAATAAATAATGTCTTATGAGTAAGATTAAAAATATTGATATTGAAGACTATTGGAATATAATTAATTATAATTATGACCAAATCCAATTCGCAGAAGTGAAAGCTACTGCAGTTATATCGATATATAGTCTGATTTTTGGATTAGGTTACACTCTGGATATTTTGGATGAAGAAAATGTTTATGCGTTTTCGCCAGACTTATCTGGTGTAATTCATTCCATTCTATTAATCCTATCTTTGATTTTAGTAATTGCTTCTGTAAGAAGATGTGTAATGTGTATTCTTCCAAGGTTTAATTTTTCCGTTGAACAGTCTCCACTTTTTTTTGGTGATGTATCAAAATATAAAAACTTTGAAATTTTTTATAAATCCCTAGAAGAGGTTTTAAACGACGAAACAACCTATAGAAAGCATCTAACTCAATCAGTTTACGCAACGGCTAATATAGCTTCGGTTAAATTTCAAAATGTAAATAAAGGCCTAAAACATTTATTGCAATCGATTGCCCTAATTATCATTTTTTTTATAAGCCTTTTTGCTTTATGATATTGTGTGAGTAAATTTCCAATTTTTTACTGGTTTTCTTTTTCCTTTGAGTGATAAATCTTCATTTACTTTAAATTGGTGTTCTCCATTCAATTTTTTATGAACACTTTCTGAAATAATTATTTCTCCAGGTTTTGCAGCAGAACATAATCTTGATGCTAAATTAACTGTGTCTCCTATTACGGTATAATTCATTTGTTGCTCAGATCCAATGTTACCACAAATAACCTTACCGTAGTTAATTCCTATACCAATCCTTAATTCTGGGAAACCATCAGCTACCATTTCTTTGTTAAACTTATCCAAAGTGGTGAACATTTCTTTAGCCGTAGTAACTGCATTTATTATATCATCTTTTTTCTTTAAGGGAGCTCCATAGAGAACCATTAACTCATCACCTATAATTTTATCAAGTGTGCCGTTGTATTTAAATACCACATCAATCATTTTGTCAAAAAATTCATTCAGTAACTTTACAACTTTTGTTGGCTCTAAAGTTTCAGACATTGAAGTAAACCCTCTTATGTCAGAAAATAAAACACAAACTTCTTGCTCAATACCTCCAAGCTCAAGTGAACTCTCATTTAAAAGTAATTCATCAACTATATTTTCCGATACATATTTTTTAAAAGTAGATTTAACTTTAT
>CACLGW010000041.1 GCA_902606525.1 uncultured Bacteroidota bacterium
GAGTGAATATAAATAGAAGCGCTCAGGTTAAAGTAAATTAATTTCATCTAAAGATTAAAAAAAACCTTCACCCTTTCGTGAAGGTTTTTTTGTAATTTATTTATGAAAAAAAACATCGTCTTACTATTTACTTTTATTTCTCTTTTAATCCAAGCTCAAAAAAGAGAGATCCCCGTTGATACTTTGGTGATTACAAATCATATTTCAACTATAAAAGGGGAAAAAGTGGAATATGAAGCACAAACAGGTACACAACCAGTTTGGGATGCTAACGGTAACCCAATTGCGAGTCTATTCTATACCTATTACAGAAGAGTCGATATAAAAAACATAAGCGAACGACCTCTTATTTTTTCTTTTAATGGTGGTCCTGGCTCTGCATCAGTCTGGATGCATCTTGCTTATACAGGTCCAAAAATTCTAAGAATAAATGACGAGGGTTACCCCATACAACCTTATGGTTATAAAAATAATCCTAATTCGATCTTAGATGTTGCTGATATTGTCTTTATTAATCCAGTTAATACAGCATATTCTAGAATACTTGAAATTGATGGTAAAAAAGCTGAAAGAGAAATCTTTTTTGGAATCAATGAAGATATTGAATACCTCGCTGAATGGCTGAATACTTTTGTAAGTAGAAAACAGCGTTGGGAATCTCCAAAATATCTAATTGGTGAAAGTTACGGAGGTACTCGCGTTATGGGGTTGTCTGCTGCGCTTCAGGAAAAGCAATGGATGTATCTAAATGGAATTATTATGGTTTCCCCTGCAGACTATAAGGTTATTCGTGTGGGAGGTCCAGTATCTTCGGCATTAAACCTGCCTTATTTTACAGCTGCAGCATGGTACCATAACAAATTAGCTTCTGATCTTCAACAAAAAGATCTTGAAGATATTCTTCCCGAAGTGGAAGAATTTACCATTAATAGATTAATCCCTGCACTTAGCAAGGGAGGTTTTATATCAGATATAGAGCTTAAATCAGTGGCTTCTAAAATGGCTCATTATTCAGGTCTTTCAGAAAAATCTATAATTCAAAACAATTTAGATGTTACAACAAATTTTTTCTGGAAAGATTTATTACGAGACCAAGGAATGACTATCGGAAGATTAGACTCACGTTATTTAGGAATTGATAAGAAAGAAGTGGGAGTTCGCCCAGATTATAATTCAGAATTGAGGTCTTGGGAGCATTCATTTACTCCTGCTATTAATCACTACATTCAAAAGGAACTAAAATTCAAGACTGACATTAAATATAATATTTTTGGACCCGTTCATCCATGGAATAATGATAATGATAATACTAGAGAAGATTTACGGCGAGCAATGGCAGAAAATCCATACTTAAAAGTTCTATTTCAATCAGGTTACTATGATGGTGCAACAACTTACTTCAATGCCAAATACACTATGTGGCAGGTAGATCCAAGCGGGAAAATGAAGGATCGTTTTTACTTTAAAGGTTATCGCAGTGGGCACATGATGTATCTTCGAAATGAAGATTTAATTAAAGCTAATGACGATCTTAGAACTTTTATTTTAAACACTACTACAAAAGGAAAACCCGCTAAGTATTGAAGATATTTTTCTATATGTCGCATAGTTCAACAGCGGCCCTTAAGGAATTAATGCCACCATTAGTTCTATCAAGTGGAATAAATTCTTGTGCAACTACCCCATTAAAACCTGTTTCATAAATAGCTTTCATAATCGCCGGATAATACAACTCTTGTTTTTTATCTAATTCATTTCGTCCAGGGACACCTGCTGTATGGTAATGTCCATAATATTTATGATTTTCTTGAATGGTATGGATTAAATCTCCTTCCATTATTTGCATGTGATAAATATCGTAGAGTAATTTAAAATTATTTGAGTCTAAGGACTTGCAAAGAGAAACACCCCAATTAGAATTGTCACACATGTAATCAGGATGGTTTATTTTTGAATTCAATAGTTCCATCTGCAATATAACTCCATGGTCTTCAGCTACAGGAATAATTTGACTTAACCCTTCAACACAGTTATCTAAACCTTCACTATCACTCATTCCTCTTCTGTTTCCACTAAAACAAATTAAATTTGTCCATCCTGCTTCAGCAACAAGCTTTATGTGTCTTTTATAATGTGATATCAGATCCTTATGAAATTTCTTATCAGACCAACCGTTGGTTAGACTTCGAGTTAATTTACCTTCTAAATCTCCATAACACATTGTAGAGGTTAAATCATATTTTTTTAAAACATCCCATCCTTCTGCACCTATAAGATCAATTCCTACCAACCCTAATTTCTTAGCTTCTTGTGCTAATTTTTCTAATGGCATTTTCCCATAACACCACTTACATACTGATTGATTAATATTTCCTTTTAATGGTTCTTTTATAGAATTTGTTGAAATCATATGGTTAAATTTTGGAAAAGCTAAGGTTGAAGAACCTAGTGCAAAGGTTTTGATAGCATTTCGACGGCTAATTTTAGATTTTTTACTCATAGGAATTTACATAAATATATTGTGCAAAAGCAATTTAAAAAAATTTTACGATTTTATATCTAATTCTTTCTCCCAATTCCAGGCACTCTGTAAAGCGTCTTCCAAACTAAATTTTGCTTTCCAGCCCATCTGATTATTGATTTTATTTACATCTGCAAAGGCGGCTACTGAATCCCCTTTACGTGGATCAGAAAATTTGTATGATACCGACTTACTTGTTATTTTCTCAAATGCTTTAATTACCTCTAACACACTAACCCCATGTCCTGTTCCTACATTAAAAATTTCACAAGTCAGTTTTTTACTGGAAGAGATTAAATAATAAATACTATCTATATGGGCTTGAGCTAGGTCCATTACATGAATATAATCTCTGATACAAGTTCCATCAGGAGTATTATAATTTGATCCAAATACTTTTAGGATTGGTCTTTTTCCTATAGCTGTTTGTGTCAAAAAAGGAACTAAATTTTGAGGAATCCCTTTTGGATATTCTCCAATTTTAGCTGAAGGATGAGCCCCTATGGGATTAAAATATCGCAATAAAATTGCTTTAAAGCCTAAATGGGCTTCACAGCAATCTTCAATTATGTGCTCTCCTACCTGTTTTGTATATCCATAAGGAGAACTAGGAGGTTTAAGGGGGGTGTGTTCTTCTATTGGAAGTTTTGAAGCTTGTCCATATACCGTACATGATGAGCTAAATATTAGTGGTATACTTAATTCACATAATAATTCTAATAAATTTATTAGTCCTCCAATATTATTTTCATAGTATTTTAAAGGGTCTTCTACACTTTCACCTACAGCTTTATGAGCGGCAAAATGAATCACCCCGTCAATATCTGTGTATTTTTTAAATAAGTCTTGAGTTTTATCTTTGTCTTTAAGATCTAAAAGCTCAAAAACAGGTTTCTTTCCGGTAATAGCAGTAATACCCTCTAAAACTTCAATACGAGAATTATCAAGATTATCTATTGAGACGACCTCAACACCACTCTCTAAAAGCAATACAGTAACATGCGAACCAATATATCCTAACCCCCCTGTTACTAAAATTTTCAATAGACAAAAGTTATGATAATTCCCACCCCTCTCTATAGTCTCGGGTTACAAATTGGTTGGCATCCTCTAGATTTGTTATTTTCATATTATCACCGTCCCAGGTTAATTTTTTCCTTCCAATAAAATTTGGAACCGGATTACCATATTGTTCTCTTAAAGACTTGCCCTCAAGCATATAGCTTCTTATAGCAATATTACCCATTAAAACTGTCTCCGTAAGGGGGCCTGAGTAGTCAAAGCTAGATGTTAAATCTCTATGCTTTTGACTACCAAATCCATCTTTACAAGCATCAACCCATTTTCTTTGGTGGTTAAATTCTGGAACTAATTTCTTTTTCATATCACCCTTAATGACTTCTTCTCCTTTAAGATATAGTCTTGGATTATATCCATAATCATTACAAGTTATTACACCATTTTCCCCAATTATCATGACACCACCATCATCGATTGGTACATCAGCAGGCAAAAACTCAGGGTGGAATGGCTTTATACCACCGTCCATCCAAGTCATTTGAATATCAGTATCATTTTTTTCTGTAGCTCCAAAAGTAAGTGAGACCGCTGCGGAAGGTGGGCAACCACTTGGAGTATAAGCAGTTTGATACATACCAGTAAGAATTTTCCCAATGCTACATTCAACTGAATTAGGATACTTTAAGCTTAATGCTTTGAAAGGGACGTCTATTAAATGGCAACCCATGTCACCTAGTGCACCGGTTCCATAATCCCACCAACCTCTCCAATTAAAGGGATGCATCTCTGGGATATATTCACTTTTCTTCGCTGGACCAAGCCACAGATCCCAATTTAAACTATCAGGTTTAAGTGATGTATTTGGCTTAGGCATTGGAACACCTGACGGCCAAATTGGCCTATCGGTCCAAACATTCACTACAGATATATTACCTATTTTTTTGTCGTTAATCCATTCTTGAATCTTAAGCTGATCAGGATTAGAGGCCCCCTGATTACCCATTTGAGTTACAACTTTGTTTTCACGAGCAAGTTCAGTTAAGAGCCTTGCCTCGTAAATGTTGTGTGTTAATGGTTTCTGAACATAAACATGGATACCTCTTTTCATAGCATTAGCTGCTACGGAAGCATGAGTATGGTCTGGAGTGGAAATTGTAACAGCATCAATATCCTTTTCCTTATCAAGCATTTCTCTAAAATCTTCATATTTTTTTGCTTTTGGGTATTTCTTAATTGTCTCTTTTGCACTACCTAATAAATCGACATCACAAAGTGCAACTACCTTTTCTTTTCCGTTAGATTCAGAATTTGAAATATCAGAAGCTCCTTTTCCTCCAGATCCTATTGCAGCTAAAAATAGCTTGTCGCTTGGTGCTATATATCCCTTACCTCCCAAAACATCACGTGGAACAATAAATATTGAACTAGCAGCTGCTGTTTTTTTTATGAAATCTCTTCTTTTAATTGAGGTTTTACTTAATTTACTCTTTTTCATTTAAAGTTAATTATAATTCATTTACAAAAATAAACAAAAATTTACCTATTTAAATATATTTTATGGCACTAAAAACTGGCCTTGCCATGAATCATACAAAGTGAATATTGCTCTAATATGATTAGGGCGTTTTAATCTAAGGTATTCGAAACTCGAAGATTTAAATTCAATATTAATAAAGTATCCCTTTGAATTGTCATGATTTAGTTGATCTGGACCTTTGATTTTTGATCCTGGAAGTTGTAAGCTAGAGTAGTCTTTTTTATTTGATTCAGGTAGAGCATCATAAGTCAAATCATCATTAAAAATTTTGATCATATTAGCTTGAACGACTAATTGGACCATTCGTTTTGAATCATAGAACAAAAACTGAGCGTTATCATTTTGCTTTAATTCATTTGTTTTTTTTGAACGGGCGTCTGTAAAAATGTTAAAGTGCATTTTCTCTGAATCAAAATCACGAAGAACAACAGTTCTTAAATTTATTTTCCCATTTTGGGTTTGAGTAGCTAAGGTAAAAAACCGAAACGGATGCTTTTTGTGTTTTAAAGCAGCTAATAATTGTTTTTTACAATCGTCTAATATTTGATTTAGCATTATTTTTGATTTGATTTAAGCCAGTTATTTGTTCTTACAACTGCGTTATGTTGAATGTCTTTCCAAAAAAGATTTATATCTGCAAAATGATAATTTTTAATAAAAGAAAGAAGGAATCTTTTCTTAATCTTTGGAAGTGTAGACCAAAGCATCCCATCAATTTTTTGAATTGAAAGACTATTTGGATAAATCTGTCTATTTGAAGTTAGTACACCAAGATGTCTTTCAATAGGGCCAATATAACTTTCATCCCAGGTTATTGGATTGGAAACTACACCTCCTTTGTACCATTCTTCATATAACTCTGGCAAATGGTTTTTCTTATATGTATTCCAACTAACAAATCCACCCGTAGATTTAGGTGTGTTTAATACAGGAATACATTTAAATTCATTTTTTTCAACACGTGCTCCTATTAGGTAAGCCGCAATAAGTCTCTTCTGTAAGGATTTCCCATCAAAAAAATCTTTCAATAGTTGTTTTGCATGAACAGCTCCTTGACTGTGAGAAGCGATAATTATAGGTTTAGACTTATTATAGTTTTCTAAATAATACTTAAAAGCATTTTTAACATCTTGATATGCCATTAAACCAGCTTCTTGGCCATGTACCGAATATGGCTCAAAGAAAATCCTGTAGTGAGCCTGACGATAAAAAGGAACATATAAGTTAGCTGCTTTCACCCAAGCTGAAGCTTGAAAGGCTACAGCTTTCTCCAAAATACTTCTTCTCATAGAGATATCCTTAATGTCAGCGTTCCAGCGTGGGTCTTTTTTATCAGTTAGAAGCGTTGGATAAACATAAAAAACATCAGCTTTTTTTTCACTTGGCTTTCCTACAATTTCTTCTAATGATTGATTCCATAGATGTGGTAATACAGCCCAGCTTTCCTCTTTTTTATAATC
>CACLGW010000042.1 GCA_902606525.1 uncultured Bacteroidota bacterium
TTTTAAAAAGCGTACAATTCAAATAAAGCTATGTAATATTTTAATTTTTTTTCAATTTTCACTTTTAGCCTATTACATCTTTAACATAATAATTGGAATAATTTTTGAAGAAACTTATTATACAATTATATTTTCATCACTAAATCTAATTTTATCATTTCTTGCAAGAAATGGAATATTGAAGGATGAAGCTCTTATTCGATCAGTTGATCGCATTCGATAGCTTACTTCTTTGTCCAAGTTCAATAACATATAAATTTTTTATTTTACCATCTTCGATAATAAAACGTATCATAGTTCTTGTTTTATGAAAACCATATAAACCAACTGCTCCAGGATTCAAATGAAGATGTCCATACTTTTTGTCACTTAAAACTTTTAGAATATGTGAGTGTCCACAAATAAAAAGATTAGGTTGGTATTTTTCAATTAGATTTTTCGCCACTTTATTGTATCTACCAGGATAGCCTGCTATATGAGTAATAACAACTTTAATACCTTCATATTCAAAATTTAAAACTTTTTTTGTTTTTATTTTAACCTCGTTCCCGTCAATATTTCCATATACAGCACGTAAAGGTTTTTTAGCTTCTATAGAATCTAAAACTTTTGTATTACCTATATCTCCTGCATGCCAAACCTCATCTATATCTTTCATATATGAAAATATTTTGGCATCTACATGACCATGTGTATCCGATAGTAGAAGTATTTTTTTCAAAATAAAATTAAAATGCAAATTAAATCATTCTTGAATTTTTAAAGAACTAAGACATTAAAATTTGCCTTAATAAATTTTCAAAGTATCTTTAAAATTTAAAACTTATTTGTGCGTTTTTTTCTTGAATTTTCATATGCTGGAACCCGATATCATGGTTGGCAAAATCAACTGAATGCAATCTCAGTGCAAGAGGTAATGGAAAAATCTTTGAGTATACTTTTGAAAGAGCCCACCTCTCTAGTTGCTGCGGGGAGGACTGATGCTGGAGTTCATGCTAAACAAATGTTTGCTCATTTTGATTCTAAGATCGATTCAGAGATTCAGAAAAAAATTGTTTATCAACTCAATCAATTTTTACCGGCCGATATTGTAATAAATTCATTAAGAGCTGTTAGATCTGATTCCCATGCCCGTTTTGATGCTCTATCAAGAACTTACGAGTATCATATATCAAAAAAAAAAATAGCTTTTGAAAATGATCTACATTATCAAGTTAATCAGAATTTGGAATTTAATCTAATGAATAAAGCAGCAAGGATTCTTTCAGAATATAATGATTTTGAGTGTTTTTCAAAATCAGGTTCAGATGTAAAGTCTTTTATCTGCTATATTAGTCATGCAGTTTGGACCAATTCCAAAAAGGGTTATACTTTTACCATTACATCTGATCGTTTTTTGCGCAATATGGTTCGTTCCATAGTAGGGACGATGATTGAGATCGGTTTAGGAAAAAGAAATGTTGAAGATTTACATCAAATAATTCTAAGTAAAAAACGATCAGCATCAGGTTATTCTGTTCCTGCACAAGGTTTATTTCTTACTAAAATAGAATACCCTAATAATATTTTTATATAGTTATGAAAAAAATAAGTGGTAAAATTTTTGATCTAGAACTCTTTGAAAAACTTCTTATATACATAAGGCCTTTTAAAATGACTTATTATTTTGTAATGATTTCAGCAATCTTACTCTCAGCTTTTTCAACCTTAACACCTTATTTACTAAAGATCACTGTGGATGAATACATCAGGCCAAAAGACTATGAGGGTCTGGTATTATTAGTTGGTTTTATGTTTTTAAGTTTACTTTTTGAAGTAGTATTTCAATTTTTGTTTGTTTTTTATGCTAATTGGCTTGGTCAAAAGGTTATTAAAGATTTAAGAGTAAAACTTTTTAATAAGATCATTCATTTCAAAATGGCTTACTTTGATAAGACACCTGTTGGACGGTTGGTTACTAGATCTGTCAGTGATATTGAAACCATTGCAAGTATTTTTTCGCAAGGTTTATTTATGATTATCGCTGATTTATTAAAAATGAGTTTGGTAATCGGTGTCATGTTATATGTTGACTGGCGTTTATCGCTCATTGTATTTTCAATTCTACCCATAATTCTTTATGCAACAAGGCTTTTTCAAAAGTCAATGAAGAAAGCTTTTGAAGAAGTTCGAATAGAAGTCGCAAATTTAAATTCTTTTGTCCAGGAACGAATAAGTGGAATAAAAATAGTTCAATTATTTCATCGTGAAAAAATGGAGTACAAAAATTTTATTCATATTAATGAAAATCACAAAAAAGCTTGGCTTAAGACAGTATGGTTTAATTCTATTTTTTTTCCTATTGCAGAAATTTCCTCTTCTGTAACTATTGGTCTCTTAGTTTGGTATGGTGGATTGAATCTTATATCAGAAGGAGGAGTTTCACTTGGAAGCATTTTTCTTTTTATTCAGATGTCACAGATGTTATTCAGACCCTTAAGACAGATTGCTGATAAATTTAATTCACTTCAAATGGGAATGGTTGCTGCTGACCGTATTTTTAAAATTTTAGGAACTAAAAGTAGTATAGAAAATAATGGAACAATCATTTCAACTAATATTAAAGGAGAGATAAAACTTAATAAACTAGGATTCTCATATATCCCTGGAGAAAAAATAATTAAGGATATATCACTTAAAATTAAACCTGGAGAGACAATTGCTTTAGTTGGTGCAACTGGTGCGGGTAAGTCAACTATTATTAATTTATTATCTCGTTTTTATGAGTTTGACTCAGGTAATATTTCGATAGATGGAATTTCAATTCGTGAGTATGACCTAGAAATACTTCGCAAACAAGTTTCAGTTGTTCTTCAAGATGTTTTTCTTTTTGCTGACACATTGTATAATAACATTACTTTATTCAACTCACATGTCAAAAAAGACCAATTAATTAGAGCCTCAAAGGAAATTGGAGCTCACGAATTTATAGATTCGTTGCCAGGTGGTTACGATTTTAATGTAAAAGAACGTGGAGTTATGCTATCCTCAGGTCAGCGCCAATTAATCGCTTTTTTACGTGCTTATATTTCAAAACCTGCAATTTTAATTCTAGATGAAGCTACATCCTCAGTTGATAGTCATTCAGAGGAAGCTATTCAACGTGCTATTAACACATTAACTAAAGGAAAAACATCTATTATTATAGCACATCGTTTAGCAACTGTAAAAAATGCAGACAGAATTGTGGTTATGAACCAGGGAAGAATTGTTGAACAAGGAACACACAAGGAATTAATTGGATTCAAAGGGGGCCACTACGCCAAACTCTATGAAGTTCAGTTTGCGGAAGAAATTTTAATTTAATCTAATTAACCGCTTAAATCTTGTGATAATAATTTTTTTAGTTTATCACTATTTTCAATATTAATAAAACTTCTATTTTTAACATAAACAATTTTTCCAGTTTGTTCCGAAATTACCAAAACTAAAGCATCTGTTTTTTCTGTAATACCCAATGCAGCTCGATGGCGAAGACCATAACTTGAGGGTATATCGGATCGATCACTTACAGGTAATACAACACGTGTAGCTGTTATAATATTATTTTCTATTACAATAGCTCCATCGTGTAAAGGACTATTTTTAAAGAAAATACTTTCTAATACTTGCGGTGTTAATTGAATATTTGTTTGATTTTCTTCTTTCAAAGTAAAGTCAAGAGAATTATTTTTTTGTAAAACAATTATAGCTCCAACCTTATTTTTTGACATTTCTTCACAAGAATTTAGTAATATATTTAAATTTAAATCTAGTGATTCTCTTGTCTGGTTTAAAAATTTAAAATGTCTAACTACGTTACGTTTATTTGTAAAGTTAGTAGATCCCAATAGCAGAAGAAATTTCCTTATTTCTTCCTGAAAAACAACTATCAAGGCAAAAAATCCGACACTGATAAACTTCCCTAATAAATTACTCAATACATCCATATTGAGAAGATCTGTAAGCTTCCATATTAGATAGATAATTACAATTCCAATAAATATATTAATTGCGACAGTTCCCCGGACTAGCTTGTATAAATAAAAAAGAAGAAGGGCAACTAGAAAGATATCTATAACATCAACAAAGGAAAAATCTATAAATTCTGTAATATTCAAAAGTAAAGGCTTTCTGTAAATTTATAAAAACTATTGAAGCTCCACCCATAAGTCAATACATTCTTTAGCTTGTTTAACATCATGAACTCTTAAAATTCTTGCACCAAAATTCAAACCCCAAGCATGTAGTGCGGTTGTTCCATTCAATGATTGCTTAGCATTAATTCCTAATGTTTCATATATCATGGATTTTCTAGAAATTCCGATTAATATAGGACAGTTAAGAAATCTAAAGTGATCTAAATTTTTAAGTATTTTAAAGTTATGCTTTTTACTTTTTCCAAAACCAAAACCAGGATCTAAAATTATATCACTCACTCCTGCTAAGTTTGCCTTTTTCAATTGATTCTTAAAAAAAAATAAAATTTCATGTAATATATTGTCGTAATGAATCTTTTTTTGCATGTTTTTGGGTATTCCTCGCATATGCATCATAACATAAGGAACTTCGTGTGCCCCCACAATTTTTAAAATCCTTGGATCTAATATACCTCCTGAAATATCATTAATCATACTAACACCCATGTCTAAACATACTTCAGCAACTAAACTATTGTAAGTGTCTATTGAAAAGTAAGTTTCTGGAAATTCTTTTATTAATGCTTTTAAATAAGGGATTAAAAGTTTATTTTCATTTTCTGGTGTAATAAGTTTACTACCTGGCTTGCTACTTGCAACTCCAATGTCAATGAATAAAGCACCTTCATCAATCATTTTTTGAGTATGATTTATTGCGGCAATTAAGCTATTATATTTTCCACCGTCATAGAAGGAATCTATTGAAATATTAAGAATTCCCATAACTTTTGGAATTGTTAAATCAATTATATTTTTTCGAATACGAATCTTATAACCTGTGATGTTCTTTTTGATAACTTTTGTGGGTTAGTGCATATGAATTAAAAATAAATTCGAAATTTATAACAAATTTAGTTGAAATGAAGTCTACACATAAAGAGTATAATGAAATAGTATCCCAATGTAGGACTTTATTCATTAAAAAAATGCGTGATTATGGCTCAGCATGGAGAGTTCTTAGACTTCCATCATTGACAGACCAAATTTTTATTAAAGCTCAACGCATTAGAAGCTTACAAACAAATACTACTCGAAGAGTTGATGAAGGACAAGATGTAGAATTTATTGGTATTATTAACTATAGCGTTATGGCATTGATACAGATTAAAAAAGGTGTATCTAATCAACCTGACCTTAACTTAAAATCGGCTTTAGATCTTTATGACCGTCAATTAAATATCATTTTTAAATTAATGATTGATAAAAATCATGACTATGGTGAGGCATGGAGGGATATGCGTGTAAGTTCTCTTACAGATCTAATTTTACAGAAACTCCTGAGAGTAAAACAAATTGAAGAAAACAAGGGAAAAACTGTAGTAAGTGAAGGTATTGAGGCAAACTATCATGATATGGTTAATTATTCCATTTTTGCTCTTATTCATTTAAAATAATAATGGAGTATGTTTTTAACAAAATAGTTCAGAGTGTTTTAGCTCTTTTTGGTGTAGCGAGTCTAGTTTTTTTTCTTTTTACTGTTCTACCAGG
>CACLGW010000043.1 GCA_902606525.1 uncultured Bacteroidota bacterium
AACTATTGATAATTAAAAATATGATTTGTAGATTTACATACTATAAATAGCAGGACACTGTCCGAAATGAAATTGGCCAACAAACTATATCTATATAATTCAGATGCCCTTAAAGTATATGAAGAATGGGACACACCATCAACGATAATTTCGGACGGCCCATACGGTGTTGGTGGTTATCCCGGTGATCCAAAAACAGCTGATGGATTAAAGGAATGGTATAGGCCACATATTGAAGAATGGACAAAATATTCCACCCCGAACACAACACTTTGGTTTTGGAATACCGAATTAGGGTGGGCAAATGTACATTCAGAATTAATTGAACAGGGATGGGAGTTTGTTAATTGTCACATCTGGGATAAGGGAAAGGCTCATATAGCAGGGAATGTGAATACAAAAACCATAAGGAGGTTCCCTGTGGTTACTGAAGTGTGTGTCCAATATGTTAAGAAAGCGTTTTTTACTATAGAGGAGAATAAATTGACTCTCCAGGATTGGTTACGTTATGAATGGAAAAGAAGCGGACTACCTTTATCAAAAACAAATGAAGCTTGCGGTGTTGTAAATGCCGCTTCTAGAAAATATTTTACAGCCTGTCATTTATGGTATTACCCGCCTTCTGATGCTTTTGAAAAGTTAGTCGATTATGCTAATAAGTATGGTGATCAAACCAGAAAACCATATTTTTCAATTGATGGTAAACGCTCGTTAAACCGAAAGGAATGGGAAAAAATGAGAGCTACATTTAAATGTGAATATGGTATTAACAATGTTTGGAGAGAACCTTCATTAAAAGGTAAAGAAAGACTTAAGACGGGTTTAAAGTCTCTACATCTAAATCAAAAGCCTTTAAAGTTTATGGAACGGATGATTTCTTCATCAACCAATGAAAAAGATGTTGTTTGGGAGCCCTTTGGCGGTTTATTTTCAGCAGTTATCGCTTCATATAAATTAAATCGAGTAGCTTACTCAGCTGAGATTAACAAAACCGTTTTTGAACAGGGTAAATCTAGGATTGAAGAAGAACTGAGAATTAAATAAGATCTTCCAACAATCCAATGAGATTTTTAGACGGGTCCCCGATAATCTTGGACCATTCTTTTATAGTTTGATTGTGTATTTCTGTGTTTAATACTTTGGTTTTAAAATCTTCAATTCCATCATGACGGATTCGATCAATTTTAGCAAAGTTGGTGTCCAGTCTATATTTGAATTTTCCAAACAAACCCTGAAGTTTCTGTTGGTAAGCGGAAGTGTAATAATCGTCTTTGTGAGAGAGACTCCATTCACTTACAATTCTTTTTGCTGTTTCAAACTCCTTTTTATTCCCTTGAAACTTATATCCATTTACATTTGTCTGTTGAAGGTTTGATGTCCTTGATGATGTGTCCTCGGGTTCAAAAACTAAATAATCAGGAGGGTTGTGATAATGATTGTCCCTTGATTCAGCTATACTTTTGGCTGTTCCTACCCAAACAGAAATAATTTTTGGTCTACCATATATTATAAATTCAGGTATCCAGGCAACTAGAGCCACGTTAGTTTGATCGTGTTCAAAGAATTTAACAGAGTCTTTGAACCGAGCAGTAATTTCAGTTGATAGCGGAAACCAACACTTCACCTCTATTCCTGGTTGAGGCAATAAACTACCTTCAAATATAGTATCAGGGAATCCAGGATCTTGACGCTTCCATTGGCCCAGATCACCCCAATTTAATTTATTTAATTCCGAACAAACATTGTATTCAATCATGTTACCAACCAGAGGAGACAATTTTGAAACAATTTTCGCTAAATGGAGGGCATAATCAATCTTTTCAGGTTTTGTTATGTCTAGAACGTCCATTAACTGATCGTCCATAGACGAAAGGTGGTCACTTGCAGCCTTTAAAACATCTCTATAATTCATGAAATAAATTACTTAAACTAATCCCTAGGGCCATAGATATTTTCTCAATGTTTGAAAGGGTTAAGTTCTTTTCAGCTCTTTCAATCATACCAATGTACGTCCGATGTACATTGGATAAATTAGCTAATTCTTCTTGAGAGAGACCCTTTTCAAGCCTAAGTTCACGGACCCTAGCACCAAACGCAACTAATATTTTCTTTGATTTGTCCATCGATAAATGTTTTATAAAGCTAATGATAGTATACATTTTTAACAACAGACTAAAGTTAGCATTAAAGAGATGTTTTTAGACAAATTGGTAGTCTATATATGTTCTGGAACAAGGGTTTCCAACCTTTTTCGCAAAACAGAAAAAAATCACCGGTTAAAGTCCAAACCGGACTAAAACCAACTTAAATTAAAAAAAGTGTATCTGCTGATACACTTTTTGGTGGTACACCTCTGTGTACCACGTACAGAGTTATATGGTACACAATGTGTACCACTGTATTCTGTAACTTGTTGATTAATAATATATTAAGAAGTTGGTTCTGGTACAGGTGGGACCACTGCTAACTCCCTGTTAATCAGGAAGTTAGTTATTTTTAGACACCTTTGGGTACCATATTGGGTACCATCTATTTCTCTAATCAATTGATTATCAATGATATAAACATGTGGTTATAGTCCAAGTTGTCTGTAATTGTAAGTCGTCAAAGAATGACAAACAAAAAATAGAAATCCCTGAAATGAATTCCCCTTCAGGGAAATATATAAAAAGAACATTCTATCAAGGGATTGGTTTTATGGACTATCAAGACCAAAGGTCAAGAGAGATTTATCCTTGTTATAATTGTGGAAATTTAACAGTTACTCGCCAAGAAAAACCCAGATGTTCAAATCCTAAATGTAGACGAAGAGTCTATGATTTTAAAAAAAATAAAGAATTATTGAAGTGCCCATATTGTATTAAATACGAGATGGAATTTGAAGAAGTTGGTTTGTGGGATTAAATCATCGGCATATCCTCTTCATTAAGTTCAGGAAGAAAAACACGGAGTAGAGATATTTCAGATTTTTTATATTAGCCGATTAATCATAAATCAATTTGAATGAAAAGACTTTCTTTTTCCCTTTTAACAATTGCTATTTTATCGTTCATAATAGTTCACAGCTGTTCCTCTGAAGAAGATGATACTTCAGCTCCAAATTTAGTCCAAACTCCAGAACCAGAACCCCCAGCTCCAACTCAATTAGACACAGATGGAGATGGTGTTATTGACTCAGAGGATTATAAGCCTTACAACCCATTTTTAACTTATGATGATTGGGGAGAATCTAAAGATGAGTATAGCGAGCTTTTTTATACTTCAGACATTTCTGAACTTGATATCGAAGGAATGATAAGAGATTTTAGAATGATCGAAGATAATCTTGGTAAGTTTGGTGGTGAATTTTATTTTATCGGCGCTGATATTGAAGCAGCACTGGAATTATCAAAAACATATTGCACAAGAAAAGTAGAAAGAGGCCAATTATATTATTACGATGGTAGCTCTTTACCAGATGGATATACTTTAGAGAAGATTCATTCGGCTTGTATGAGCGAAATGATGGCTCCTCACGCACCTACAGACTGGACAGATACCAATGGTACTTTTTTTACTAATGACCTAGCAAATCACGTAGGAATATTTGAGAGATACAGAAGAGCTAAAGTAGAGGGAGCATTTGCTGGAGGAGGAATAGCTAATAGGAATTGGAATCTTCGTGGAGCTTATTATACATCTCCACAAGGTTATGATCCTTTAACTTACAAAGAGGGCACACCTACTTGGGCTTACTCAAAATTTTTGTTAATAGAATTTGTTCCATATATATATGCCATCTACAATGATTCTAGAGAAACTTTCGTTGATGTAACAGGCAATACAAAAAGACTAGGTGGTGGTCCAGATTGGATCTCTGGGGGTAGAAACTTTTTTCTTAATTACATTCTTCGAAAATGGCATAATGAAGGAATTTATACTCTACCCTCTTGGGCATCTAATACAATCACAGAAAGTTTGAGAGAGTATATGAGTAGTGTTATGTCTGAAGTTCAAGAACAATATGTGACGTGTCCCAACTTTCGCCTTGAAGATCTTTTCTCTTCTGGCGTACCTCCAAATGGGTCTTGTACTTATTATCAAATAGGAGCTTGGGCTCACGCTTACCTGTCTCACAAAGTCGGGAATCCTAGCGTTTTTACCGAAGTATTAATGCCTAAAGTCAATGAGCTAGGATTTGATAATGCATTTCAAGAAACTTTTGGTTTAGATTTTGATCAATTAAACTCAGAGTTCAAAGATTTTTTAAGTTTACCTTTAGAACAACAACTTGAAATAATACCTGACATATAAGTTTTTAATTTTAACAATTTATCAGTCAATACCCATTACTCGGCATATCCTCTTCATTAAGTTCAGGAAGAAAATACGGATTAGAGATATTGTAGATTTTTTATATTAGTAGCTTATTAACTATAAATCAATTAAAATGAAAAACTTTTTACTAATATTTATATTTTCAAGTAGTTTTCTCTTTTCTCAAGAATACTATTGGACTAGCTACAGTTTTAACGTTGACCCAGAGGACATAGAAACTGTAGGAAAACTAACTGATGATTACTTCAGCAAAGAGGGAAGCAAGTCAGATGGTGTAACTGTCTTCCTTTTTGAGAATCACTTTAGAGACGGTACTATTAATGCCTCACATTCTCTTGTCTTTTATGGTACACAGGAGGCAATGGGAAGTCAATATTCTAGTGGTCAAAATACAGACTTTCAACTTTATCTAACAAAGATGGGTCAATTAACTAAAAGTCATTCATCAGCAGCTGGAAAAAGTCTTATCTCAATCGGTACTCCTGGCAATTATCCAATACAAGCTGTTTATTGGATGAAAGTTCAAAATGCCTCTCAATTTGCAAAAGGGTTTGGAGATTATCAGAAAAAATATGCCCCAAAAAACCGAAGAGTAACCCTTGGTAGTTTTAACTTAGGTAGAAGTCCATACGGTGAAACGCATTATATTTTAGTAGGAGTTGAAAGTTTTATGGAAGCATTTGATGTTGGAAAATTTAGAGAATCTAATAAATCTTCAATGTCTGCTTGGGTTAAATTTATTGAAAGTAATCAAGGTAACGTAGAATTTGTTAGAAGTACCACTCGAGTTTTGATGGGTAAGTGGTAAACTTTAGAAATATATTTAGATCCCCCTACGAGAATGGGGGGAACTTTATATGATTTATTGCTCTAAATTATCGGCATATCCTCTTCATTTAGTTCAGAAAGAAAAACAATGAGTAGAGATATTGTAGATTTTTTATATTAGTTTATTATTAATCATAAACCAGATGTTATGAAGCTAATTTCACTTTCTTTTTTACTTACATTACTAATCTCGTGCGAACAACCCCAAAAGATTTCTGATAAAGAAGTGATGGATTCATTCAATCAATTCTTCTATATGTTGGACAATGATGTTGACAAAATTAGAGACTATTTATCTGAAGATTTTATGATTTTTGAAGTAGGTAGAAAATGGAATACTGAGGAATTTATTGAATTTGTCAAAGGATTTGGGGAATTTAAATCTAAAAGGGATTTTAGAAATAT
>CACLGW010000044.1 GCA_902606525.1 uncultured Bacteroidota bacterium
ACTGCACCTTCCACACTCCGTACAACTATATGAATTCATTAATTGTACCCAATTTAAATCAAATACGTCTGAAGCACCAAATTTATCAGGAGTTTTTAATTGACTATTATCAGAAGATGCTTGAGGGTTAATCATAAGACTAACTTCTGATTTTATATACGGATCAACCTTAAATTTTCCTAATAAATCAAGATTTGAATAATATGTATTTGGAAAGGCCAATAGAATATGTAAGTGTTTTGAATAATAGAGATAATTTAGGAAAATAAATATTCCAAGTATATGAAACCACCAAAAGCTTCTTTCTAAAATTATCAATGTTTGTAATTCAAAACTCTGAAAAATTGGAGTCAAAAATTGCGAAACTGGAAAAGTACCAGCTTTTATATAATTATTTGCTCCCATATCTTGGATCAGGCTATCGGTAGCATTCATGGAAAGAAATAGAAGCATTAAAACAATCTCAAAGTAAAGAATGTTATCTGCGTCTTGTTTTGGCCAACCATTCATTTCACTTTTCCAAAAACGTCTAAGTTTAATAATGTTTCTTCGTGTCCAGAAAAAAATAACTGCTATTAAAACAAGTAAAGCGAGTACTTCAAATGAAGCAATCAATATGTTATAAAAAAATCCTAGGTACGGTGCAAAAATCCGGTGCTTTCCCGTTAATCCGTCTAAAATAATTTCAAATAACTCGATATTAATTAATACAAATCCGATGTAAACTATAAGATGTAGAAATCCTGCTATTGGTCGACTGGTCAATTTAGATTGTCCAAATGCAACACGAATCATTTTTTTGAATCTTGTACTTGACGAATGATTTCGGTTTATATCTTTTCCCAGAAAAATATTCCTTTTTATTCTTTTTAAGTTGCGGACAAAAAGGCCTAAGCTAAAGACAAAGAGAATTGAGAAAATCAAATTTGGTAGATAAACCATGGATTATTTTATTATCTAAAAGGATAAAATTAAAAATAAAAAATGACACTGTGTCATTTTTTTATTAATTTACTTATTTTTTATCGGGCTTTTCCTTCTTACCAAAAATTGAAAAGTGCACGTAACGTTTTGGATTTTCTTTAAGATCTGATAACAATTCATCTAAAGATTCTGAGGAGTTTACTAAATTATCATATAAAGCCTTATCATTAAGTATTAAACCCATTGAACCTTCTCCTGATTCTAATCTGCCAATTATCATTTTTAATTTAGCTGATGTTGCTTCAAAGTTTTTAACAGTTGAATTAAGAGGCATTTGGTTAAGTGAATTTGTAAGTTGACTAAGATTTTGACTTACATGTCCAAGGTTATTCAATGTCTTTTCTAAGTTACTTTCATTAGTCTCTACAATACGATTGACATTATAAGAAAGAATATTTACATTTGAAATAGTAGTTGATAAATCATCCAGGGCCGATTTGAGGTTATTTTGTGTGTCAAAGTTCATAACATTACTTACCCCTGCAAAGAGCGAGTCTGCGGATGTTAATAATCCTTCTATCTTGTCTTGTAAAGGGGCAATTTGCTGATTGACAAGTTCCGTAAGCCCAGGCTTGATATCAGAGGGAAGTACATCATAATTTTTAACACTATTAGAGTTATTGTATGTGGGAATAATTGCAATTGCTTTTCCACCAATTAAGCCAGCTTCATATAATTGGGCTACACTTTGATTAGAGAAGCTTAAATCTTTTCTAAGAGAAAAAGTTACTTTTATTTTGTCATAATTTTCATCAAAATCAATATTTTTAACCTTCCCAACGTTTAATCCACTTATTGTAACATTAGCTCCTACAACTAGTCCTTCCACATCTTTGTATAAGGCATGTACAATTTTCTCGTTACTGAAAAAAGAAGTTCCCTTGAGATAGCTAAAACCAAATATAAATATAAGGATACTGCTCAGAGTAAATATTGCTGTTTTTACTTCACGTGAAAAATTCAAAATAAATTTTATTGATTTTAATATGTAACAAATTTAAAAATAATTTCCTTATTGACATCATCTTAAGCGATCGAGTGCATCACTAATTGTTATTTTTTTATCATTATCAAATGCAACTATAAATGCATTGGTAAAACCTTTATTTTTAGCCTCTTTTAATTTTTTCTTTGCACTTTCGTAGGTTAAACTTTCACTAAAATAGTATCTATATAGCTTATCAGATTTTGATCGAGACAAGGATTTTAAGCCATTAAAATTATATGGTTTTAAATCAATTTTCTTTTTACTAGCAGAAATTTGAATTTTAAAAAATATATCATTTACTGATTTATCAGATAAATCATCATTAGCAATTTGAGTTATTCTATTGTTATTTTCAAAGCTTGCTGCTCGATTATTTTTATAATTAATTATAGCTTTAGAGATTGCATTTGCCATATTAGACTGACCCTTTGAAGAATTTAAGTAAAATCCCTCAGAGGGATTTGTCAAAAAACCTGTTTCTACAAGCACGCTTGGCATATAAGTATATTTTAAAACAATAAATCCAGCTTGTTTTACAGTTCGATCTTTTCTTCTAAGATTTGTAACAAAACTCTTTTGAATTGTATTTGCTACATCGATACTTTGATCTAAATATGTCTCCTGCATTAAAATTAGACTAATAACGGATTCAGGATCATTTGGATCAAACCCATCGTATTTTTTTTCATAATCTTCTTCGAGAAAAATTACAGCATTCTCCTTCTGAGCAACTTTAAAATTTCTTTCATTTTCATGAAGTCCAAGAACAAATGTCCCGGCTCCGTGGGCCTTAGAAGAAGTGAATGCATCACAGTGTATAGAAATAAACAGGTCTGCGTCAGCTTTATTGGCAATATTTGCTCTTTCAATTAAATCAACAAAAATATCCGTTTTACGTGTATAAATTATTTTAAAATCTTTTGTTTTTTCGAGGATCTTACCAATTTTAAGTGCAATATTTAAGGCTATTTTTTTTTCATAATAACCGTTCCCCCTGTTTCCTGAATCGTGTCCTCCATGACCTGCATCTAATACTACTACGAATGGTTTTTCCTGAGATTGTATTTTATTTAATCCACCGATTAAAAATAAAATAGAGTAAAGAGTGAATAGACTTGTTTTTTTAAGGTTTCGACAAGCGGCAGAATTAGAAAGAAAATCTTGATACATCCTTAAAATTATCATTAATTTTGATTGTTTATTCCAAATACTACAAATTTAGGGTTTATCACTTTGCAAACAAAGTTTAATCATATTGCTTATTTCATCTTTTTTACAGGAGTGACATTGGCTTTTGGCCAGCAAAAAGATAATGAAATTCCTCAAGAACAATCTTCAGATAGTATCTCAAACACTACAAAAAAACCGTTACTATTAGCAGAAGTTAAATATACCGCCAAAGACTGTGTAAGAATTAATCGAAAAGAAAATAAACTTATCTTATATAACGAGGCTGAATTATATTACCAAGATATAGAACTTAAAGCCGGAATTATTATACTCGACTATAAAACAAATGAAGTTAATGCTGGTAGAATTGAGATTGACTCCGTTTTAGTTCAATATCCTTTTTTTAAACAAGCTGAAAATGAAATTAATCCTGACTCAATTAGGTTTAATTTCGACACGCAGAAAGCATTGATTTGGAATTCAAAATCATCTCAAAATGACATGGATATTTTTGCTGCCCTTACAAAAAAAGAAAATGATTCGGTCTACTACATTAAAGATGCTAGGGTAAGCACTGCCGGTAAACTATTAGGGAATGAAGAAGAGGGTATTGACTACTATTTTAAAGTAAGAAAAGGAAAAATAACACCTGGTGGAAAAATTATAACTGGACCTACAAACATGTTTATCGCTGACGTTCCAACCCCAGTGGGCATACCATTTGCTTATTTTCCTTCGTCTCAAAGTAAAGAATCTGGTTTCATACTTCCATCAGTAAATCAGAGTAATCGAAGAGGATACTCTATTCAGAATGGCGGTTATTATTTAGCTCTATCGGACTATTTTGACCTGGCCCTAATTGGTGATTATTATACTAATGGTAGTTATGGTTTAAGAGGAGATTCACAATATAATGTTCGATATAAGTTTAGTGGAAGATTTAATTTTAGATATGAAAATCTTATTAACGAATCACGTGGATTACCAAATTATTCAAAATCATCAGTTTTTAACGTTCAATGGTCCCACGCTAAGGATGCTAAATCCAGTCCAAATTCAACTTTTTCTGCATCAGTAAATTTTGGAAGTAGTGATTATTATCGTCAGTCAGTCAACCAGTTAAACTCTCCAAATTTTCTAAATAATAATTTAAGCTCTTCTATTTCCTATTCCAAATCTTTTCCTGAATATCCTAGAATAAATATTTCACTAACAACAGCCATGTCTCAAAACTCTCAATCCAAATTGGTTAATTTAACACTGCCAACCTTTCAAGGCTCGATGGAAAGAATTTTTCCTTTTGCACCTAAGGCAGGAGTAAAAAAAGGATTTTTTCAAAATATTAACTTTCAATATACAGGGCGTGCAGAAAATAGAATCATGACTTCTGAAGATGCTCTTTTTGGACCTAGTATGTTTGAAAATGCAAAATATGGAATGAAACATAATATTCCACTAAGCACTAACTTCAAAGTATTAAAATATTTAAGTTTTACAACTGCAGTTAATTTTGAGGAAGTATGGACTCAAAATACAATCCGTATTAATGATTTTAATCCAGAGGTGAATATGGTGGTCCAGGATACAATTAATAAAATTGGAACCTTTAGACAGTATAACTTAGCAATGTCAATGGGAACAACAATTTATGGAACGGTCAACTTTGGCGAAAATAAAAAAATCCAATCTATCCGTCATACTATCCGCCCCAATATAAGCTATTCTAATAGGCCCAGTTTTGAACAGTATTATGATACCTATATTATAGATGCTGAGGGTAATACTGCAGAATATACTCGATACCAAAACAGTCTTTTTGGAACTCCAAGTAGAAATCTAGCAAATAATATGGCAATAGGTTTAGGAAATAATTTTGAAGCAAAGGTTAGAAACCCAGATTCTACTGAAACAAAAGCTAAAAAAGTGATATTATTAAATAATTTAAATTTGACTACAAGTCACAACTTTGCTGCAGATTCACTAAGATGGAGTCCCTTGAGGATGAGTACTGGTTTATCAATTCTAAAAAAGAAAATGTCGATCAATCTTGGTGCTACTTTCGATCCATATGCTCTTAATGAAAACAAAATAAGAATTAATAAATATAATATTTTAAAAGGAGGAGGGCTCTTAAGGATGACAAGTGCAAATATAAATATGAGCTATTCTTTTTCAAGTTCTGAATTAAATAAAACTAAAGATGAAAATGAAGATGAAAAT
>CACLGW010000045.1 GCA_902606525.1 uncultured Bacteroidota bacterium
CAAGAATTGTATAATTCAAAATGATAGTAAATTAGAAAATCTAACCCTTGAAAACGCAATGATTGGAAATCATGTCCATTACAAAGGAAACCATACCTTTGTAAGCTTAGGAGATTATTCACAATTAAGGTAAATATGAAAAACAGTTTTTTTAAAAGTGGGTTTATTTTATTCGCCTATTTACTGCTATTTTATGGCTGTAAAACTGTTGTCGTTTTACCTACAAAGACTCCTGTGAAAAAAGTCAATATAGAGGCATTGGTTTCTAAGATAAGAAGTAATTATCCTAAGCTTGATAAATTACGTTCACGGATCAAAGCTACTTATGATGACGGTAAACGTGAACAACAAGTTATCATTCAATTTCGTATGGAAAACAAAAAAAAACTTTGGTTAAGTGCGAATATGTTGGTTCCTATTGCCAAATTGATGATTACTCCAGAACAAGTTTCTTTTTATGAAAAATTTCAAAAAACCTATTTTATCGGAGATTTTGATTTGATCAATAAACCCTTTGGAACAAACTTTGGATATTCGGATATAGAAAAATTATTTTTGGGGAAACCCTATTTAGATCCTGGTATTGGCAAATGGAAACAAATATCAAACCCAGAATATTATATTCTTATACCCCAGGGAAAACGCTCAGGATTAAAGCCAACTTTATTTTTTGATCCAGTAAGTTTTCTATTAAAGGAACAGCGCATCATCATTCCGCAGACTAATTATTCAATTTCAATAAAATATCTACGACATATTAGATTACAAGGGAAAGCTATTCCAAGTTTAATAAAGATGATTTTATTTGATGGCTCTAAAATTAAAAGTCTAGAACTTGAGTTTACAAAAACTTATCTAACCGAAGGGCTAAGTTTCCCTTTTGAAATCCCGCAAGGCTATTCTAAATTAAAGCTTTAAATGGACAAAAGTTTTTATTTCCTTCTATTTTTTATTTTATGGTTGGGATCTATTCATTCTCAGCAAATTTCAAAGCAACAGAAGGAATTAGAGGCTCAAAGACTCCGTTTAAAAAAGGAGATAACTCAAATTAATATCCTTCTATTTACTAATAAAAAAACTCGCAAAAATGTTCTGACTGCAACTGAAGATCTTCAAGTAAAGCTTGATGTTTATGTAGAGTTGATCAAAGTTACTAATCAACAAGCAAATCTTCTTACCCGAAAGATTAAAGTAAATGAAAGAAATATTTCAGCTCAAAATGAAGAATTAAAAAAATTAAAAATTGAATATGCCGACATAATTCAAAAGTCGTATTCCAGTAGATCATTACAGAATCGTCTAATGTTTTTGTTTTCTTCAGAAAATTTTCTTCAAGCATATAAGCGAGTTCAATATCTAAAACAATATACCCGATATAGAAAAAAACAAGGAATAGCAATATCAGAGAAAACAACATTACTAAAGGAGCTTAACAAGATATTGAATAATGAAAAAGAATCTAAAATCTTATTAATTAATGAGAATCGATTGGCAAAGGAACAAATTGAAAAAGACAGAAAAGAACAACAGTCTTTGATAAAGACCTTAAAACGGAAGGAAAGGTCATTAGCGGCGCAAATTGATAATAAAGAAAAACAACAAAGGCGGATTAATAGAGAAATAAAACGTTTGATAGAAGAAGCTATAGCTGCCTCTAATAGAGCAGTTGGAAATAAAGGAAAAAAAACCTTCGAGTTAACACCTGAAGCAAAGCTAATCGCTACCAATTTTATTGCTAATAAAGGACGTCTTCCATGGCCATTGGAAAAAGGAGTGATAATTCAAGATTTTGGAAGGCAAAAGCACCCAGTTGTAAAAACAACCACAATTCAAAGTAATGGAGTTGTTTTAGCCACAGAGCGTTATGCTCAAGTACGTGCTGTTTTTGAAGGAGAAGTCATGTCTGTAATTAAGATAAAAGGTAGCAACCCTTCTATTCTTATCCGTCATGGGAATTTTATTACCCTCTATACAAATTTGGCGAAACTTTACGTAAAAAAAGGGGACAAAGTAGGTTCAAAACAATCTATAGGGGAAGTGTTTACAAACCAGCAAACAGGTAAAACACAACTACAATTTGGAATCTTTAATAATGTAAACGCACTCAATCCAAAAGAGTGGATATATCAGATGTGATTTAGCGTTCTTCTAAATACCATGCTTCTTGTTTTAATGTGTATTTTAAGAAATATAACATGTTGATTGCCTCCTTTTTAGAAGTATATCTCCCATATGCAACCCGATAGAGACCTTTTGGATTTACTTCAGCTAAGGTAGCTGGATAGCCTTCATCTTTAAGGGTTGAAATCTTGTTTTCTGCATTTTTCAAATAGCGGAATGACCCAGCAATTATACTGTAATATGGTTGGTTCAAAATTACTTCATTAGGAGTATTTTTAGAAACAGATACACTAACTGAATTTATACTTCCAAGGTCAAACGTTGCCTCTTGGACATTTTTTTCGATTTGAATTTGTGCTTTTTCTTGTTCTGCTATACGTTGTTCAGTCACATAACGATCACTAAAATAGTAAGAGGTTCCTAATAAAGCGATCCCTATAATTCCGATAGCAGCATAACGTAAAAATGGAGATTTTTTTTGATTTCCTTTTTGTTCTGGAGTAAACATAAAATCGTCATTGGTTGTATTTTCCATAATGTTTGCAGTTTTTGGTTTATTAACACTAATATTCAAGAGCGGTTTCCTTTCATAAATATGGAGGCCAAAAGAATTCAAATCAAAATTGATCTTACCTGAGGGGGTAAATTGAATCTTTTTTTCTGTGTTAAGCAGAATTTCTCCCACATCAGGGAAACGCAATGTTTGTGTTTGTAATCTTTTTTTCCAACTAGTGACCTCTTTTTCAATATTTCGAAGTGCAGACTCGTAAGATATTTTTTCTTTTTGAGAAATATAATGAGCCAAAACCCCATCATTTGCTAATAGAAGTTGATTAAATGTCACCTCTTTTTTTGAAGGATAAAATAAACCGTCATTATCTACTTTAATTCCAAAAGAGCGTGTTAAAAAGGCGCCAAATTGAGGGATGGTAACACATTCATATTGGTAAAGCAATTCTTTTATATATTGGGTCAGTAGCATTAAATCAAAAATAAGAAAATAATTAGATTAAATCTTACCTATTATGAAGGAACGCTAAGAATCTCAGTTTTACTTTAGAAACCAAGTTTACCACGAACTCTAAGTAAAACTTCACTAGCAATATTACGAGCCTTTTCAGCTCCTTTGGTTAGAGCAACATAAACTTCTTCAGGCTTCTTATGAAAGTGGTCATAGAGCTCTCTTTCTCTGGCAAAATGATCTAGAATACATTCAAAAAGCTGTTGCTTCGCATATCCATAACCCATTCCTCCTGCTTCATATTTTGATCTTAATTGTTCGATAGAAGATTTTGGGGCTAACAAGGAAAAAAGAGTGAATACATTGCAATTTTTGTGGTCTTTAGGAGCATCTAAGGAAATACTATCGGTTTGAATTCCCATAATTTGTTTTCTAAGTTGTTTTTCAGGCAAGAAAATATTTATTGTATTGTTTTTTGACTTACTCATCTTTTGTCCATCAGTTCCTGGAATATGATGTGCCTCATCTTGTATTTTTGCTTTTGGGACAATAAATGTTTCTCCCATTTGGTGATTAAATCGAGAGGCAACATCACGTGTAATCTCTAAATGTTGAAGTTGGTCTTTTCCAACAGGAACTATTTCTGCATCGTAAAGCAGAATATCAGCGGCCATAAGCATTGGATATGTGAATAAACCCGTGTTAATATCTGTTAGATTTTCAGATTTGTCTTTGAAAGAATGAGCAAGAGTTAGCCTTTGATATGGGAAAAAACAATTTAAATACCATGTGAGTTCGGTTACTTCACTTACATCACTTTGACGATAGAAATGAGTTTTTTGGGTGTCTAAACCACAAGCCATCCAGGTAGCTGCAGTAGAAAAGGTATTCTGGCGAAGTATTTCTCCATTTTTAATCTGGGTAAGAGAATGTAAATCAGCAATAAACAAAAAAGAGTCATCCTTTGTTTCTTTTGCCATTTTGATGGCTGGAATAACAGCACCTAATAAATTCCCTAAATGTGGAGTCCCTGTTGATTGTACCCCTGTTAAAATCCTTGCCATCTTAAAATTTTTAACAAATGTACGTTTCCTCTTATAGGGTCGCAACTCTGTTGTAGAGATTTTTTGTATTTAGATTGTTAAAAAATATTGGATATAAGGATATTTTAGATTAAGCCAATCTATTAAGAAAAGCTATTGTAAGAAACATTATTACTCATCAAAGATTTATACTTAATATCTTTAAATAATACCTTTGGTATATGAAAAAAATATTTTTGGTTTTATGGAGAATCTGGTTTTATATTCTTAGCACTATCCCTGTAGTAATTCTTTTTATTCCTCTGGCTTTGCTTTTATCAATTCCTAACGGCTATAGAAATCTGTATTGGATTGCACGTAACATATGGGCTCCATTTGTTCTTTTTGGAATGGGTTTTTGGATCAAGAGACTTAACACTTTCCCTCAAGAGGGCAAAAGTCTAATGCTAGTAGCTAATCATTCTAGTTATATCGACATCATGCTAATGTTTCGAATGAGAAAAACTCCATTTGTATTTGTCGGTAAAAAAGAGTTAATCAAAATACCTTTTTTTGGATATTTATATAAGCGAGCAGCTATTACTGTTGACCGAAGTTCTTTAAAGAGTAGACAACAAGTTTACGAAAGCGCCCAGAAAGTCATCTTAAAAGGCTACAGTATATGCATTTTCCCAGAGAAAGACTATTTAGAAGAACAAGTATTATTAAATCCTTTTAAAAAAGGTGCTTTCAAATTAGCAATTGAACATAAACTATCTGTTCTTCCAATCGTTTTTTATGATTGTAAAAGAAAATTTCCGTGGCATACTCACTTTGGCTATTGTGGATTTTTAAGAGTGAAAGTATTAAATCTTATTGAAACTAAAGAAATGAGTGAAAAAAATATTATTCCTTTGACTTTAAAGATATATAATCAAATTACAAATGAGTTGGTTAATGATCCCAAACAAGAATCCATTAAAGCTATTAGACTTTGGGAAACTATCAAACAGTAATTAAGAATTTACTTCCTTAAGTGTATTCATTATTTTTAGCTCAAGTTCTTCCATCAAATCAGGGTTGTCTTGTAATAGACTCTTAACCGCATCACGTCCCTGACCAATTTTAGTATCCCCATAACTAAACCAAGACCCACTT
>CACLGW010000046.1 GCA_902606525.1 uncultured Bacteroidota bacterium
CAAGTCAGTTGCGAATAAAATTGGACATAATAATGTTTTGATTCATTCAGACATCAAAAATTTATTTTTGTTTGAGTTTAATTCTAAAAACGAACTTTTAGAAAAACACTTTAAAAACGTCAGTGAGATATTTTCTGATTTTAATATTTGGATGCCGACATTTAACTATAATTTTACAAAAATGGGTGTCTACAATGTTGGGAAGGATGAATCCCAAGTTGGGGTTCTAAGTAATTATTTTAGAACTGTTTGTGAATGGAGAACCACAACTCCAGTTTTTAATTTTTGTGGAAATGGTAATTACCCTATTGATGAAATTCACCCATTTAAGGAAATAAATCCTTTTTCAAATGGTTCTGAATTTTATTATTTACATGAAACTGATTCAATAAATTGTCACTACGGGTCTAACTTTGGTAATTCGACTTTTATACATTATGTTGAGGGAATTTCAAGAAAACTATTATATAGATATTCAAAAAAATTTAATGGAGTTGTTAATCAATATGGAACTGCAACAGAAGTTATCTTGGATTATCATGTTACTCCTTTATTCCCTAGAGTAGAGTATGATTGGGGGAAAATATATTCAGATCTCATTCAAAATAATCTTTTGTATAACTTTAAAATATTAGACAGTATAAATTATGTAAATTTATTTTCAATAAGGAAGGTCTTTGATTATTGGAAAAATAAACTCGAAATTGACCCCTTTTACTTTTTGGATAAAGATTCAAAATCCTGGGTAATTCCAAAAGTTAAAGAAATGGGCAGAGGATTTGAATTAAACGACTTTGAAAAATAATTTTTATGTATGACGATTATATTAAAAAAAGAAAAAAATTAGATGTTAATTGGGATAAAATGGATCAATGGCCATTATATGTTGGGATTCATAATTTGGCTAGATCAATTCATAATCAGGACTTAATTCGGGATTCAATTGATGTTCCAGGACATATCGTAGAATTTGGTTCTTGGAGAGGTTCTAACGTTCTTTTGATGGCAAAGACATTATCTATTTTTTCCCACCACTCCCAAAAAAAAGTAATTTCATTTGATTTATTCTCTGATGGACTTGATTTTTTCGATTCAAAAGACAAAGGTGCCATTGAACATAAAGGAAAATATCCTGGAGATTATGATAATCTATTAGAAATAGTCGATTTGTTTGAATTTAATGAGAAGATAGAATTAGTTAAAGGAAATATTTTGGAAACCTTACCCAAATACGTTGATGAAAATAACCCCTTTTTTTCATTAATTTACGTCGATACTGACCTTTATAAGACAACTTATTTGATACTGAAATCTCTTCATGAAAGATTATCAATTGGAGGATCATTTGTTTTTGATGAGTGGAATTTTAGTAATTATCCTGGTGAATCAACAGCTGTAAAAGAATTTTGTGAAGAGAGAGGAGATAGTTACGAAATGATTAGTGTAAAAAATTCAATACAACCCTCATTGGTTTTAAGAAAAATTAAAAATTGAATCTAATTAAACTTTGTAAGGATTTGCACAAGATTCCAAGAAGTTTAACTTATTTAAGAGGATTAGAAGTCCCTGAACTTAACGTAGAGGATATACCTGTGATTTAATAAAAACCCTCCGTTTAGGAGGGCTTAAGATTTTATTGAGCTGCAAGTTCCATTTGGGAGGGTAAATAATTCACTTTGACATTTCTGACATAGCAGTAGCTTCTTTCATTGTCACACTTGGGTCTCTATATACTTGAAAAATGGCAACTTTACCATTTTCCCATTTTAGGTCTGTGTGAACTCTTACAGTGCTAGTTTCTCCAGTAAACTTTCCAGTAGCATTGACGATAAACCAATGATTTGTCCACATATTCCCATTGTTAAAGTAGTTTGTATGGGAGTAACTTTCCAATACTGAAAATGAGCTAAATAATGAACGCTCTTGTTTTAAAGCCTCTATAGTGGCTTTTTTATCAAGGGCATTATTGGTGATAAAAACTTCGCAATTGTCTGAAAATAATTCTTCCCAAAGGCTAAAATCATTGTCTATATAGGCTTTGAGTAAGCTTTTTGAGTTGAGGGATAGTTCGTCACTATCCTTTACAACTGCTGTACCCTGTGGTTTTTGATCTGAGCAGGAAAGGGTTATTACCGACAAAAAAAGGATTGATAATATTTTTTTCATTTTAATTGATTTATAATTAATAAGTTGCTAATATAAAAAATCTACAATATCTATGCTGCTTGTTTTTCTTAGTAAACTAAATGAAGAGGATATGCCTGTGGTTTAGGATATATCATTATATGCGCCCTAGTATCTAAATAAAAGTGGATTTAATTTTTGGGATGGGGGGCTTATTTGAAAGTTTTAAGTTGGATTTTTTTTGGGTTTTCTACAAACTAACAAACAAAACAGATAAGGTTTGTTGCCAAATAGGGAATAAAAAAATCACAATATCTAATTTATTAAGACATTACGCTTTACGTTGGTGGTCCCACCTGTCCTCACAAGAGGGTCTCTCTTCCTTCTCGAATACTGACTTTTTGGAGTTTTGTTGGTTCTAGAGTTGAACCATTTTGGTTCGTTTATCGAACTAACCTATTCTTCCTGTTAGATATAGAAAAACCACTTCGAGCGGATATAAGGGTAATTTATTTTTTTCAGTTACAGAAGATTAAAGTTTTATTTTAGTTTAATTAAAATACTGTATCTCTAAACTAGATATCTATTCAATTTAACTTACTTTTTTATTAATTATTCTGAGTCCCAGGAGTTGGATTATCAAAAAATACCCATTCTGAAACATTAATAGGATCTCTACCCATAGACACATCAGTAGTTTGCTCATCAAATGTATGCGAATCAATAATGGTCTTATCTTCTTTTGATAGCAAAACTATTGACTCACCACCTTTTTTTAATTTATTACTAACATGAAGAGGGCCTTGTTCTTGGTCATCATCACACCATATTAAAATGTGACCTTTTGGTTGAACAGTCGTAATTAATGGATTTGAATCTGGAATTTGATAAGGGTCATCATCGTCAATAGTATCTGTAAAATACATTCCTCCAATATCAATAGGTTCATTTGAATCATTATATAATTCAACCCAGTCATCATAATCACCTGAAGAATCTGGGCAGCAATTTTCGTTACTTGCCAAAAACTCATTAATGATAAGGCCCATGTTTGTGATTTCTTCAATTGTAGTCTCTTCAACATCATCTGAGTTACAAGAGAAAATAGAAATAAGAAAAAGAAATAGTAGATTTTTTTTCATTTTATTGATTTAATGGTTAATTAAATTTACAAAAAAACACTTTACAAATAAAAGCCGTGGTGAGAAGTAGCGTTAGTTAAAAATTATAATTTTTAGTTTCCGCCAACATTCATTCTCGATGATCCTTGATTTTGATTAACTTTTTTTGCTTTTAAATTTTGATTTCCAAAATTATAAATTGCCGAGAGTTTAACTTGAGGGGGTCTAAAATCCAGGTCAAAAGATTGGTTAAATTCTCCATTGGGATTATTTGTTTCAAACCTCCAATGCTCAGTATCAAGTAAATTATTTCCATTTAAGGTTATAGTCAATGATTTTAGTTTCTTTTGAATGGCAAGATTAAGTGAGCCACGAGGCAACGTTTCATTTAGCCCAAAAATCGATCTAGAGTTGTAATAACCCCATATCTGAAAACTAAAATTGTTACCTAAATCAATACTGTTATTTAATGTAATTCTCACACTCGAATTCGAATTATTGTAAAATGAATCCTCAAGTTGATGTTCTAATTTTGAATACGTGTAAGAAGAAAAAACTCTTAAGTTCCATATTTGAATTGGATAAGCAGAATAACTAAGCTGAATATTTGCAGATTTTTGTTTATCAAGATTTCTTGGAATTATTGTGACAAAGCCGGTCTCATTATCTATTTCTGGTTGAAACCCCGATATAACATTTTTTTCTTCTGAGTATTGAGCTGTTAATAAAAAGTTTTTAAACCTATAGCTAGATTCTATATTATTTGTGTAAGATGGTAATAATTCCACGTTCCCTTGAAAAGCCTGATCAATATCAACAAAAAAAGTGAAGGGAGCTAGATCAGTGAATGCGGGTCTATTTATTCTTCGGCTTAAAGAAATATTAACGTTGTTAATATCATCAATTTTATAACCTAGATAAACAGAAGGAAAAAAGTCTCCATAATTTCTAGAAACAATTAAATTGTTTGTCGATAAATCATTTATATCCGTAATAGTTTGTTCATACCTTACTCCAGATTGCAGAGAGATTTTTTTTGATAAATTTAAATTGATTTGGGAATATGCCGCTAAAACATTTTCTTTTAAAAAACTATCATTTGAAAATCCAAAAAAAAATTGATAGAACAGTAATTAATCTCGAAGATGACCCAGGAACAACTGGATCTACAATATTAGATGTCTTGGAAAGAACTCCTGGGGTTATTGTTGATAGACAAAACGAAAGTATTAGTATGCTTGGAAAAGGTGGGGTTAATGTAATGATAAATGGAAAATTAACATATATGCCTTCTTCAGCATTAGTTCAATATTTAAATGGTCTAAACGCTGAAAATGTTAAATCAGTCGAACTCATTACAACTCCTCCCTCAAAATTTGATGCAGAGGGTAACGCAGGATTTATAAATATTGAACTTAAAAAAAATCTTGATCAAGGATACAATGGCAACATTACCTTGTCATCAACTTATGCTGATCAAAAACCCTCAAACAATGTTGGCACAAATTTTAATTTAACAAACAACAAACATTCATTATCTCTTAATTATTCTGGAAATAGAAGAGATATTCCTATTAATGCTAGAATAGATAGAGTTTACCCTTTAGGCGATGAAGTTATATTAACAGCCATTGACTTCATTAGAGATAATAGGAGGTCTGTTCATAATCTGCGTTTTGCATATGATTATATGTTAAGTGATAAATTTGAACTAGGAACTTCTGTTGTAGGATATTCCAATAAATATACCATGACCGAAGAAAAAACAGCTACTCATTCTTATGAAAAGATTAATCAAGATATTTATTTTACTGATGAAAATAATTTATGGCAAAGTGCTCAAGCATCAGTTTTTTTAAAATATAATATTGAAGAAGAAACCTTTTTAAATTTGAATTTTGATAGATTAGCTTATTCAAATTATCAACCTGTTA
>CACLGW010000047.1 GCA_902606525.1 uncultured Bacteroidota bacterium
TTTTTAAGTTTATTTTAAATCGTTTAAAGCAATCTAATTTTATAAATTCTACGATTGATATAAAAATAATTTTTGAATCTTTAGTCCAGCAAGAAAATTTCAATTTTACAGGCGATCAATTAAGTTCAATACAGATAATGGGAGTTTTAGAAACCAGACTTTTAGATTTCGATAATGTAATAATAACAAACATGAATGAAGGAATTTTACCATCTGGAAAGACTCCTTTTTCAATAATTCCATTCGATGTCCGAAAAAAGTTTGATATGAAAACTTTTATCGAAAAAGATCATTTATACGCCTACCACTTCTTTAGACTATTACAGAGGGCAAAAAATATTTTTCTAATTTATAATTCAACTTCAGAAGGCCTTTTTTCAGCTGAAAGAAGTCGCTTTTTAATGCAACTAGAATACTTTAAAAAACCTCTACACGACCTAAGGATTAGGCATATAGAGTTAGAAATTCCAAAGCTGAATATTGAGCTGAAAAAAATTAAAAAATCTCAATCTATTTTAGATCATCTTGACCGTATTAGTCTTGAGGGTTTTTCTCCCACATCTCTTACACAATACATAAGAAGTCCGTATAAATTTTATGAGCAAAGAATGCTTAAAGTAAATCCTGAAGTTCAAATCAATAATCAACTTAGTGCTTTAGATAAAGGGACTCTAATGCATGAAGTTCTTCAAATTTTATATCAGCCATACATTTCTAATATTATGATATCAAATTCATATGATGATATGCTTAAAAATCTTTCAAAAACATTGGAGAAATCACTTGATAAGACAAACAAAAAAGAAACTTATAAAACAGGGAAGAATGCATTGATATTTAGAATTATGGAAGAAGTTTTAAAGCGATTTTTAATTACTGAAAAATTTAAGGTTATAAATGGTGATCAAATTAAAATATTAGCCTTAGAACACAATTTTTCAAAGGATATTTTCATAAAAGAATTGGACAGAAAAATCAGGTTTAAAGGAGCCGTTGATAGAATTGATGTTTACAATAATACTTTAAGATTTATTGACTATAAAACAGGAAGTGTCAGTGAATCAGACTTAACTTTCACTGACTGGGAGGAGCTGAGGATTTTTCATAAAAAAAATCCTTTATTTCAGGTTATGCTGTATGCATATTTACTAAGAAACGAATTTCATTATGAAAACATCATAGCTGGAGTAATTCCATTAAAGACTTTTAAAAATAATTTTTTAGCAGTTTCACAAAGAGAAAATAAACGGAAAAGAAAAATTTTAAAAATAGAAGAAGAAGTTTTTTCTTATTTTGAAAAAGAATTAGTTAAATTAATTTGTGAAATTTATGATCCATCAATCCCTTTCGCAGAAAAGAATTAAAACACTTAAATACTAATTTTTGTAAACTGTTTTATTTCATTTTTTTACTTTTACTAAAAAGTATTTTATTTTTTTACAAATTTGAGTAATGGCTAAAAAAGATGATTTTGATAAAATAGATTCGAATAAAGACGGGTTTATTTCAAGAGAAGAATATGCCAATGCGGATAAGTCTGCTGGAGTCAAAAAAGAAAAACTTAATTGGTTTTTAAGGTTAATTACACTTGGAGATCGTTTTGATATTAGAGATTTTTGGGATCGATTAAAAAAATCTATTGTTGAGTTTATTATTCTGGTTTTTGGGGTTACAGTGTCTTTTGGAATAGAACAACAAGGCGGGGAATCTGATAATCGTGCAGACGGAATTGAAAATCTTTTAAACTTAAGGGAGGAAATTGATAAAATGATTGCATATACAGATACTTATATTGAACAAGTTGATTGGGTAGCAGCACTATATCAAAAACAATATGATAAATGGGAAATAGATAATGACAGTATTTTTATTGATTTTCAGGATGATGAAGAAGATCCAGACGGAAAATATCATTTTGCTCCAATGGGTATGTATGTTCAAAGAGATCCATTTGATCCACCAAGAGTAAATTTTGATGCTATAAAGTTGGATGGAACTTTTCGGTTAATGCCTAAGGAAGTTGGTTTAAAGATGACCGAAATTTATGATGGAACAGAATTAAAGTATTTAATTGAAAATACTGGTAAAAATGAAGAGTTATATGTAAACCAATTTACTAATCGAATAGCTAATAAATGGGTTTACGACTTGCCATGGGTTGACGTAGATTATAATGAGTTTTGGATAGAAAACAGAAAGTATATACAAAATGATAAATTCATAAAATATAATTTATATAAAAGAGTAGATCTGTGGGAATATAGCATAAAAGAGCAGTTACAACAATACAAAACATCTCTAGTTGAGAGTGCAAAAATGTTAGATTCTGTAATTTCGGTAAGAAATAGCGAGTTTGAACTGATTTGGTGGGTATTGAATCCTAAGGACTAGCATTATCAATTAAATCTGCCACGAGTTTTCCAGAAACAATACTAGGAGGGACTCCTGGTCCGGGGACAGTTAATTGTCCAGTAAAAAATAAATTTTTCACCTTAGAACTTTTCAATTTAGGTCTCAAAAATGAAGTTTGGAGTAAAGTGTTTGCTAAACCATATGCATTACCCTTATAAGAATTGTATTCGCTTATAAAGTCATTAATACAAAATGACTTTTTATAAATAATATTTTTTTTGATCTTTAACCTAGTTATCCTTTCAATTCTATTAATAATAATACTATAATATTTTTCTCTTAAGTCTTTATTATCTTCAAGTCCAGGTGCAATCGGAACCAATATAAAACCATTTTCACATCCCTCAGGAGCAGTGTGACTATTAGTCATCGAAGTGAAATTTGCATAAAATAATGGTTTTGAAGGCCACTTAGGATCTTTATAAATTTCTTTTGAGTGTAAATCGAAATCTGTATCAAAAAATAAATTATGGTGAGCTAAGTTTTTGAGCTTTTTGTCAAAACCCAAATAAAATAAAAGCGATGATGGGGCTAAGGTTTTACTTGACCAATATTTTTGTGAATATTGTCTTTGAGATTCGGGCAATAATGTTTCAGTATGGTTATAATCTGCTCCAGACAAAATATATTTACTATTTATTATTTTATCATTTACCATAAGCCCTATTGCAGACCCTTTTTTTGTAATTATTTTAGTAACGTTTGAGTTATTGTAATAATTAACACCCAAGGACTTTCCAATTTTAATCATAGCCTTAACAACGTCATAAAAACCATTATCAGGCTGCCATGTTCCTAATCCAAAATCTGCATAATTCATGAAATTATAAAATGCTGGTGTGTTTGAGGATTCCGCCCCTAAAAATAATACAGGGAATTCTAGGATTGATCTTAATTTTGGATTTTTAAATCTTTTGTGAACTTGTTTTTTTATGTTAGTAAAAAAATAACCTATTCTTTTAGCTGTGTCTACTTTAATTAACTCAAGTGGAGAAACTCCGGGCATTTTGTACAACATATCTGTGACAGCTATTTTATAATTATCTTTCGCCATTTTTATAAATTTTAATAATTCTACTGAACTACCTTTTTCTTCCTTTTCAAACACTTTACATATTTTTTCCAATTCGTCTGGAATTGCTATGAAATCATTTTCTCCAAAATAAACATGGTATGCAGGATTTAATTTTTTAAGATTATAGAAGTCCGTACTTTTTTTACCAAAATCATTAAAAAATTTTTCAAATACATCTGGCATCCAATACCAGCTTGGCCCCATATCAAATGTGAAGCCATTTTCTTTAAACTGTCTTGCCCTGCCTCCAAACTTCGTATTTTTTTCAAAAACGTTTACTTCGTAACCCATCTTAGCTAAATAACAAGCTGCGGAGAGAGAAGAAAATCCCGAGCCTAAAATTGAAATAGATTTTTTCATAGCATAGCAAAGATATTACATAAACCAAAGAGAAAAAATCTATTTACTTTAAATGATATCTTAATTTTTTTGAGCTGCCCAACGAACCCCTCTTGTTATCAAAGTCCAAACTTCAGGAATTTCAAATGTATCTTCTGAATGACCTATTGAATTGTAGAAAACTCGACCTCTCCCAAAGGATTTTTTCCACACTACTGGAATAATAATACCTTTAATCCAAGGGTCATGAACTCCAGAAAACTTTGTTGATGCTAGAACTTCTATTGCAGGGTCAATATGCATATAATATTGTTCAGTTTCTAAACTAAAATCATTAATTCCTCTTGTAATTGGATCTTTTTTGGAGCTTATTTGAACTGTATGATGTACTTGTCCTCCAGGATGTTTTACAAACTGTCCTCCAACCATGTATTGATATTCTGTATTATTTCGAAATGAGTCTCCTAGGCCTCCATGACATCCAGCTAAACCTACACCTCCAGAGATAGCATTAATAAGACCTTTAGATTCTTTAGGTGAGATTTTGCCCATAGTTATGTGTTGAATTATTAGATCTAAGTCTTTCATCACCTTTGAATTTCTATAAATGCTAGTACCCTTAGCTAACCTTACTTTAGCTTTTTGTTCAATAAGCCAATTTGCTATTTTTTCAGCAAAAACTTTAGGTTTGTGTCCTTTCCATCCTCCATAAACAATCAATATTTTTTTGCCTTCCAGATTATTAATTTCTTTTTGTGAATAACCCTTGCCGAGAATCATAAACAATATTATTAAAGAGTTGTAGAGTTTAAACATTTTAAATAATAAGAGGTAATATAGGCTTTATCTATTTTTTCTAAAGTGATGAATTTCCTCAACAAATGATGCACTTATAATACCAGTGGGGATGGCAACAATCCCTATTCCTATCAATGAAATAAATCCCGCAAAAAATTTCCCCCATACAGTTATTGGTACTACATCACCATATCCAACTGTAGCAAGTGAAACCGTAGCCCACCATAAAGAAGCTGTAATACTAGAAAACACCTCTGGTTGCGCTTCATTTTCCAAAAAATAGATAGCTGAAGCTGAAAAAAGAATACATAGCAATGAAAGAAATAGTGTGAATTTTAATTCATTTTTAACCGCTGTTAGGGCTTTAATAAAAAGTTTTAATGATTTACTATCTCTGCCTAATTTAAAAATCCTCGAAAGGCGGAATAAACGTAAAATCCTAAAGAAGCGCCCATCGATTAA
>CACLGW010000048.1 GCA_902606525.1 uncultured Bacteroidota bacterium
AATCTAGTTTTTTTAACCAACCAGGCGGTATAATGGATCAATATACCATAGCTCAAAGGGGGTTATTGTATATCAATACCCTAACAACTCTAACAGAAAGATTAAATGCTAATGTTGGAAGCTTAGTTATAGCAGAATCTGGATTAGCGAAACAAACTTTAAGTGTACTACAAAACGCAAGGTCTTATGGTCAATCAGCAATTGCTGCTGTGACTAAGAAAATTCCAAAATTCGATATTCACATGGCAAATGAAAAAGACTATGAAGAGTATTTACATTTAGTTCCTGATGTTTATCGAGATCATTGGTATGCAACAATTTTTAATCATCTTTTAACTCAAAAAGCTAGGAAAATGTTGACATCAGGGCCCTTAGATACACACGAGTTAGGAGCATTGATGAATGCTCATCAAAAAATATTACAGCAGAGAATTCAAAATACACCTGAAATAATGCAAAAACAGATGCAAGCTGCATGTGAAGCTGGTGCTTTAGGCACTAAAATTATTGGCTCTGGAGGAGGAGGGTGCATGGTAGCTATAGTCACCGAGAATTCTAAAGAAAAGGTTATTCAAGCTTTTTTAAATGAGGGAGCCAAAGCAGCCTATGAAATTTCTTTAACAACACCTCAATGAAAAGTCTAATCATCATGGCTGGAGGAGCTTCTTCTAGAATGAAACGCTCTTTATCGCAAAGTAAACTTTCAGAAGATAAAAAGAATTTAGCTGCGAAAGTTCACAAGAGTTTGATCCCATTGGGAAAAGAAAAAAAACCTTTACTCTTTTATTTGATTTCTAATGCAGTTGCTGCAGGGATAACAGATATATATTTAATTACTAGTCCTGAAAACGACGCTTTTCAAAAATATGTGGGAAGTTCTGAAAAAAATAATTTTTTTGCAGGTGCTAATGTCCATTTTGCAATCCAGTACCCAAAAGAGGGTTATATAAAACCATTAGGTACTGCAGACGCCGTTGAACAAACACTGGTGCAATATCCTAAACTACTCGAGCAAACTTTTATAATATGCAATGGGGATAATTTATATTCTAGACAAGCATTTAAAAACTTATTAAAACCTCGTGAAGTAAAAAATGCACTTATAAGTTATGCTAGGTCTGGTTTAGAATTTAAGGATGAGAGGATTAAAAAATTTGCTGTAATGGATATTGATTCTTTAGGGTATTTAAAAAAGATAATGGAGAAGCCTGATCCAAAAATTATTGAAAAATACCGAGATACTTCAGGTGAAATAAGGGTAAGCATGAATATATTCAGCTTTAATGGCAAACAACTTAATCCTTATTTAAAAGATTGCCCTATTCATCCTCTTCGTCAGGAAAAAGAATTACCTGAAGCTATTAAATTACTTAATGATAATGAACCCAACCAAATTATGTGTTTTGGAATGAAAGAACATATTTTAGATTTAACCTCAGCAGAAGACATAGCTAGTTTTGATGTAATATAAAAAATCCTAATGTTAAGAATGTATTTACTTCTTTCACTATTTGTAATAGTAAAATGTGACACTCAAACATCAATTTTAAATCTTGCTTTAAATCATCCAGATCCAGCAATACAAAATGTACTAAGGCATAAGGAAAAACATGAAATTCAAATTCTCTTAACCCAAATTATAAGAAGCCCATCAGAAGATATTATTTTTAAAGAAGAAGCTTATCAAATTGATGAGAGGAGATATTTTTACCCAGCCAGTACAGTAAAAATGCCAATAGCCATTCTCACTCTTCAAAAGTTAAACACTTTAAAATCTCAAGGTTTTAGGATTAATGGAGATACTCCCTTTATTATTTCTAAAAGAGATGGAGAAACTATTATTAAAAATGATTCTACCCACAATAAAGGACAATTAACATTACATCATTTGATCAAAAAGATCTTTTTAGTAAGTGACAATGATGCTTATAATTACCTTTTCGATTTTTTAGGACGTGATTACATCAATAAAGAATTGATAAAAAGAGGGCTAGATCAAACGTGGATTTATCACAAATTTCTTTTGGGTGCAGATAATGCTAATACTTGGGAATACACTTTTTTTGATAAAGATAAAAATATACTTTTTCATCAACCTTCTCTTAATGCTGAGATAGAGATAAAACCCCAACAATTGAAAGGTATTTTAAAAGGTAAAAGCTATAAGAGCTTAGGTATTTTAGTTAATAAGCCAATGAATTTTAGCAAAAAAAACAGGATCTCAATGCATAATCTTCAGAGTATTCTCAAACGAATTATTTTTCCTCAAGTCTTTTCTGAAGATGACCGATTTGATTTGACGGATGAAGATTATAGGTTTTTAAGGTATTGGTTGAGTCGAACAACTTTGGAAAGTACTAATCCAAATTATAATTATAGAGAATATTGGGATAGCTATGGAAAGTTTTTAATTTATGGAGATACAAAAGGCCAGATGACACCAGAAATTAGAATCTATAATAAAGTAGGATATGCTTATGGAACCCTAACAGATGTCGCTTACATAATTGATAAAAAGAGCGATGTGGAATTCTTTTTAACTGCAACTATTTTAGTAAATGAAAATTTGGTTTTTAATGACGATGTTTATGAAGTTGAAGAGGTTGGAATCCCTTTTTTAGGTGCATTAGGAAGAGCAGTATTAGAAGAGATTAAAAGAAATAGATTACTTTTTTATTAGTCCTAATGCTACCAAACGCTGGAATAAAAATTCTCCAGCGAGAATATCCTCATATTTTTTTAAATTATTTTTACCTAAAGTTTGTGGTAGACAATTAAGTGGCATATGAGGGATTGGATGCATAAAAAAGGGTAAAGAATATCGCGAGCTGCCCCAAGTTTCTTTTGGAGGATTAACTACTCGATGTATAGTAGAAGGCAGTAGATCGTTGGTTAAGCGAGAAAGCATATCACCTATATTAATCATCAATTCATCCGGGTTTGCAATTGCATCAATCCATTGGTTTTGATGATTTAAAACTTGTAAACCACTACCTTGAGCCCCAATTAATAATGTTATTAGGTTAATATCTCCGTGTGCGGCTGCACGTTCAGCCCCCTTTGGAGCTTCTTTAATAGGTGGATAGTGAATTGCTCTAAGAATAGAATTCCCCCCATCAATAAATTCATCAAAATATTGCTGGTCTAATTTTAGATAAAGGGCCAAAGCTTGAAGAATAATTTTTGCTGTTTTTTCAAGCTTGAGAAAAACTAAATTTCCAATCTTATTAAAACTTTCTAATTCTTTAACTATAATATTTTCTGGGTATATATTTTTTAGAAAAGGCTTAGATTGAACATTTTGCCCAAAATGCCAAAATTCTTTTAAATCCCCAACTGATCTACCAGCTGCATGCTCTTTTCCAAAACCAGTATAGCCTCTTTGGCCTCCACCTCTTTTGATTTCATAAGAAGATTTAACTTTGTTTGAAAGCTTAAAAAAAGAATGGATTTGTTTGTATAGGGCGTCTTGTAATTTATCTTCTAAAAAGTGACCTTTTAGAGCCAGAAATCCGATCTCTTGAAATGCCGTTCCAATTTTTTTGACAAAGGCGGCTTTTCTCCTAGAATTTCCAGAGAGAAATTCATTTAAATCAGCTTTTGGAATGTTTTGCATATTAATAAAAAAAGCGGACCCATCGATCCGCTTTGTAATAGATAAGGAAAGCTACAGCGGACCAATTCCAGGCACCTGCTGTCTCGAATTCCTTAAATGATTATCATAAGACATAGACACCTCCTTTCATATTTAGTTAAACTTAACTGCTGTCGCAGCTCGAAAATAATAAATCAAAGATAACCACCAGATGGAAGGTTATCAAATTATTTTACGATTTTTTTAAGTGTCAATCCTTGAACTAGAATAGTAAATAAAACTACACCATATGTGAGGATTAAAATTAAATCCTTTCCCTGACCTATCGAGTCAGGGAGGTTTAGTGCTAATGCAATACTAAGCCCACCACGAAGCCCACCCCATGTTATTATTAATGCGGTATTTTTTTCAAAACTCTTCTTTATTGATAATATTTTAATAGGTAAAAAGACCCCAATGCCTCTTGAAACTACTACCACAATAATTATAATGATTACTATTAACAGATAAGAAATATCAAAGTTCTGTAGGATAGGAATAATTTCAAGACCAATCAGAATGAAAAGTATTGCATTTAGTGTTTCATCGAGCAAGTGCCAGAATTTATAAACATAATCACCCATAACTTTCTGAATTCCTTCAACTTTATCATCCCCATCAATATTTTGATTTAAAAACAGACCCATAACTACAACACCGAGTACAGCTGAGAAATGGAAAATATGAGAAATAACTGGGACTAGAAGCACAAGTGAAAGGGTAATTAAAACTTCTAATTCGACATGCTCGTTTTCAATATATTTTACAAGTTTCATTCCTAAAAATCCCATTACAGCACCTAAGACAATTCCACCAATTACCTCAGTAGCGAATAACGAACCTACACTTTGAATAGTTACATTATCTATTCCTTCTGCTTTTACATTTAAAAGTGTTAAGAAAACGACTACACCAATTCCATCATTAAATAATGATTCTCCTGCAATACGCGTTTCTGTCACAGAAGAAAGATTCATTTTTTTCACCATAGCTAAAACTGCAATAGGATCTGTTGGTGCAACAAGTGATCCAAAAAGTAAACAGTCCACGTAGCTTAACCCCAATTCAGAAAGACCTAAAAAGGGTTGTTCAATCAGCCAAAAAAGTCCTGTACCAACAACAAATGTAGAAAAAACTACTCCAAAACTTGCCAGTAAAAGGATGGTTACTTTATCTTTTAAAAGTTCGTGAACATTAACACTTATTGCTCCTGCAAAAAGCAAGAAAGGAAGCATAACATCAATCAATAAAACACTAAAATCAAATTCTTCTGTTAATGATGTGGCATATTTCAAAAAGTCAGGTGAAATTTGACCTGCAAGTAGTACTCCCGCAGATAAAAATATAGCTAAAACCATTAATCCAATGGTTTGCGGAAGCTTTAATAAACGAAGGTTTATAATTGAAAATAGTGATGC
>CACLGW010000049.1 GCA_902606525.1 uncultured Bacteroidota bacterium
AAAAAAATTAACCAGTAGTAACAGTTCTCTTAAAATCAATTAATATCTGATTTTGTATAAGTTCTTCAAAGGTTTCCTGTTTCCTAATTAAATGAGCTTCCTTATTGTACCATAGAATTTCTGCTGGTCGATAGCGTGAATTGTAATTACTTGCCATCGAGAAACAGTAAGCCCCTGCATTTTTAAAAGCTAGTAAATCACCTTCTGAAATTTCATTTATTTTTCTATTGCTGCCAAAAGTATCTGTTTCACAGATATACCCCACAACGGTATAAAAGCGTTCTTTACCTATAGAATTTGAGACATTTATAATCTCATGATGTGAGCCATAAAACATTGGCCGAATAAGGTGATTAAAACCTGAATTGACTTGAGCAAAAACTGTAGATAGTATTGTTATCCACATTAGTATCAATAATAAATAAAGGGTTTATATTTCCCCCTACACCCAATCCTTTTCGCTGTCCTATTGTATAAAAATGAGCTCCATTATGTTGACCAACTTCTATTCCGTCTGATGGTTTGTAACGAAATTTTCTTGAACGTGTTATAATATCGTTATCAAAATCTTCAGATTTAGAGTAAACAGAAAAATCATTTGGTATTTCAATAATTTTTCCCGTTTTGGGTTTTAACTGCTGCTGTAAAAAGTCAGGGAGTCTTACTTTTCCAACAAAACACAGTCCTTGAGAATCTTTTTTCTCTGCTGTTACTAAATTCTGTTTTTGAGCTATCTTTCTGACCTGCTCCTTGTTTAGGTGCCCTATCGGAAATAAAATATTTGAAAGTTGTTTTTGTGACAGCTGACATAAAAAATACGACTGGTCTTTACTTTTATCCTTTCCTGCAAGTAATCTGTATACTTCTTTACCTGAGTCGATATTAAACGAATCTTTTTGACAGTAATGTCCTGTTGCCACATAGTCTGCATCAAACGAAAATGCAATTTTTAAAAAGACGTCAAATTTTATCTCACGATTACATAATATATCAGGATTTGGTGTACGTCCTTTAGAATATTCATCAAACATATAATCAATAATTCTATCTTTATATTCCTTACTTAAATCCACAGTTTGAAAAGGAATACATAGTTTTTCAGCGACTAACATAGCATCATTACTATCTTCTAACCAAGGACATTCTTTTGAAAGAGTAACTGATTCATCGTGCCAATTTTTCATGAAAAGACCAATAACTTCATACCCTTGTTCCTTCAATAGGTATGCAGCTACGCTAGAATCAACACCTCCAGAGAGACCTATAATTACTCTCTTTTTTTTCATAATGTAAAGATAGACAGTATTTAATTATCTGCGTCCTGATTTTTTTTGCTTTTCAGCTTCTTCCATTGCTCTTTGAAGACGTGCAGAAAATCCACCCACTTTTTTGGGCTTCTTTTTATTTTCCTCAATCTTAGCATGAATTTTAGTATCATCAATAATATAGTTCTTAATCACAAGCATCAAAATGATTGTCAACAAGTTTGAAACAAAATAGTACAAACTCAAACCACTAGCATAGTTATTAAAGAAAAATAACATCATGAGAGGCATTAAATACATGATAATTTTCATATTCGGCATTCCAGGCTGTTGAGGCATTGGTTGCTGACCAGTTGTCATTTTGGTATAAAAAAAGATAGCAATAGAAGCTAATATCGGAAATAAACTTACGTGATCTCCATAAAAGGGAATTGAAAATCCAAGATCCAAAACTGAGTCATAAGAAGATAAATCGTCAGCCCATAAAAAACTTTTATCTCTTAGTACAAAGGCTACTGGAAAGAATGAGAATAAAGCATAAAATACTGGAAGCTGAATCAAAGCTGGCACACAACCGGCCATAGGGTTTGCTCCTGCACGAGAATACAAACTCATTGTTTCTTGTTGACGTTTAACCGCATCATCCTTATACTTTGCTGTTATGGCTTCCACATCAGGGCGTAATACCTTCATTTTTATTTGTGAAACATAGGATTTATAAGTTACAGGAGACATTAACAACCTTACTATAATAGTCATAACAATAATAGCAATACCATAACTAAGAAAAGAAGATAAAAAACCAAATAAAGGGAGGAAAATAACACGATTTATCCATCCAAAAATTCCCCAACCTATTGGTATAGAAGCTTCAAGATCTCCTTCAAGATTTTTTAAAGTTTCATAGTCGGTTGGGCCATAATAAAATTTAAATTGGGTATTAATATTACCTGATTGAGGAGGCAAGGCGAAAATTGTTTCGAAACGTTTAGTATATTTTTTATCAAGACTCTCATCCCCAGATAGGTCTTTGGATTTTAATTCTGCACTAGCAATTATAGAATTTGGAATAAGTATTGCACTAAAAAAATGTTGCCTGTATGAAATCCATCTAATCCCTTCACGTGTTTCTTTATCATCACCACTAAGAGATAAATAATCTACGCGATCCTCCTCATAGCCGAAGGTAAACTCAGTGTAACGGTTTTCATAGTCAATACTTCTAGAGTTTCTGAATACATCGGTTGTCCAAGTAACCTTTGAGGCCTTATTATTATCTAACAAAGCTTCCATCCCAAAAGTATTAAAGTTAACAGTGAACAAATCACCTTTCTTTGGGAAAACATATTCATAAATAACGTATTGTCTTTCTGAAAGTGTGGCTTTCATTCTTAGAGTTAAAAGACCATTCTTATCTATTAGTGTGGGTATAAAATAAAAATCTCTGGTATTTAAAACTCTCCCGTCCTTAGTATTAAGTGTGATATTAAAATCTAAATTCCCATCTTGGATCATAGGGATAGGTAGATCTTCATAATTTTCAAAATCACTCAAAGCCAATTTACTTATACCTCCTCCTTTATTTTTAAATTCCAAAATCATATTATCAGTTGAAAACTTTATATTGGGTAAATTTACAGGCAAAAATAAACTTCCTAAATCACCATAAGCTGTTATCTTTTGTTGTTGTTTTAAAGAATCTTGAATAGCTTCTAATGAGGGACTAACTGATACCTGTTCAATATTTGCTTTATTCTCTCTAGTTTCTTGTTCCGGACCATTTCTATAAAGCATCCAAGTAAGAATCAATGCAATTAAAATAAATCCTATAAATTGATATGGGTCAAACTTTTTTTCTTCCATTGTTTTGGAACTTAATTATTTAATTTTAATGAAAGACTAGCTTTTACAAAAGCCTTAAAAAGAGGGTGAGGTGTTGATACTGTACTCTTATATTCAGGATGAAACTGAACTCCCACAAACCAGGGATGGTTTTTGTATTCAATAATCTCTACCAGTCCTGTTTGAGGATTAGTGCCAGCTATAATAAAATCTTCATCAAAAATTTGCTCTAGATAATCATTATTAAACTCATATCTATGACGATGACGTTCAGAAATTCTTTTAATGGAATAAGCATTGGCCGCATTAGTTTGAGCACGTAAATCACAATCCCAAGCACCTAGACGCATTGTACCTCCCTTTTTAATAATTTTTTTTTGGGATTCCATTAAATCAATTACCGGAACTTTACAGTTTGGTTCCATTTCCGTAGAATTAGCGTCAGTAAGTCCAACTTGATTTCGAGCATACTCAATAACTGCCATTTGCATTCCTAGGCAAATCCCAAAGAATGGAATCTTATTTCTTCGAGCATAGTTTATTGCCGTTATTTTACCTTCTATACCGCGTTCACCAAAACCTGGAGCTACTATCATTCCATTCAATAGATTTAGGGTCTTTTCGGCATTATCTGAATCAATATACTCAGAATGTAAACTAACTACTTCTACTTCCGTCTCGTTTTCAGCTCCAGCATGAATTAAAGATTCCAAAATAGATTTATATGAATCCTGAAGCTCTACATATTTTCCGACCAACCCAATTCTAATTTTATTTTTTGGGTTTTTGAATCGAGTTAAAAAGTTATTCCAATTTTCTAAATTTAATATTTGCCTAGGCTTTAAATTTAGCTTTTCTAAAACTTCTCGATCTAAACCCTCTTCTGACATTTTCAATGGAACATCATAAATAGTTTCAACATCAATAGATTGCACTACAGCCTCTCTTTTAACATTACAAAACAAGGCTATCTTTTCTCTTAAATCCTCGGTTAGTTCATATTCAGTTCTACAAACAATAATATCAGCTGAAATACCACTTTCCATTAATGTTTTTACTGAATGTTGAGTAGGCTTTGTCTTTAATTCTCCAGAAGCCGCTAAAAAAGGGATTAATGTTAAGTGAATAACTAAAGTGTTTTCTCTTCCTAAATCCCAAATCATTTGTCTAACAGATTCAATATAAGGCAAAGATTCAATATCACCAACAGTACCTCCAATCTCCGTAATTACTATATCGTATTCACCTGACTCTCCAAGGAGTCGCATACGCTGTTTAATTTCGTTTGTAATATGTGGTATCACTTGCACAGTCTTTCCTAAAAATTCACCATTTCTCTCTTTTTCAATGACACTTTGGTATACTCGCCCAGTGGTAACATTGTTAGCTTGTGAGGTATTTACATTTAAAAAGCGTTCATAATGTCCTAAATCTAAATCTGTTTCTGCACCATCATTAGTAACAAAACATTCCCCATGTTCATATGGGTTAAGCGTTCCAGGGTCAACATTAATATAAGGATCAAATTTCTGGATTGTCACTTTAAATTTTTGAGCTTGTAGGAGTTTAGCTAAAGAAGCAGCTATTATGCCTTTACCTAGAGATGAAGTCACTCCTCCTGTGACAAAAATGTATTTTATTTCAGACATCCGGTTGATATATAAATTAAAGTAACCGGGCTCAAATTTACAAAATTCAAGAGGAATTACTAGCTTTAACCACTCTATTCTTTTATCTCAATTATTTCGTAACCTTTATGTTGTAAAATATATTGCCCTACATTAATAAAAGATTCATTCTCATTTTCTTTATAAAGAAATCTATTTGATTGGTATTGCGTCTCTCCTACATTTATAGAATTTAAAAGTTCTTTATGCACTGCAGTTCTCAAAATAGCATCAAAAACAACATCATATCCACGGG
>CACLGW010000050.1 GCA_902606525.1 uncultured Bacteroidota bacterium
GACAAGAGATCCACGTATGGTTGAACGTAAAAAGTTTGGCCAGAAAAAAGCTAGAAAAAAATTCCAATTTTCAAAACGTTAATTGGTATCGTTTTGCATAGACAAAACAAAGTTCATTCATTTATTAAAACAACCTGTTGCTTAAACCGCCATGGCGGAAATTAGTTTAGCATCTAAACGAGTTTAACGCTTGTTGCTAATCAAAAGGAACGTAAACTAAAATAAAATGGCAAAACCAGAAGTAAATGACCTGCTAAATGCAGGTGTCCATTTTGGACACTTAACACGTAAATGGAATCCTAATATGGCTCCCTATATTTATATGGAGCGCAATGGTATTCACATAATTAACCTGTACAAAACAGCTGCAAAAATTGAAGAAACAAACTCTGCTCTTAAGAAGATTGCTGCTTCCGGAAGAAAAATTCTCTTTGTAGCCACTAAAAAACAAGCCAAAGATATTGTTGCTGAAAAAGCTAAAGCAGTAAATATGCCATATATCACCGAACGCTGGCCTGGTGGAATGTTAACTAATTTTATTACAATTAGAAAAGCAGTGAAAAAAATGGCAGCTATTGATCGCATGAAGAAAGACGGAACCTTTGAAACGCTATCAAAGAAAGAACGTCTCCAAGTAGATCGCCTTCGCGCTAAACTTGAAAAAAATTTAGGTTCAATATCAGATATGACTCGTTTACCTGGTGCCATCTTTATTGTGGACACTACACGCGAGCATATAGCAGTTAAAGAAGCACAAAAATTAAAAATTCCAATTTTTGCTATGGTTGATACCAATTCAGATCCAAGAGATGTGGATTTTGTAATTCCTTCGAATGATGATGCATCAAAATCTATAGATAAAATTTTAGATCTTGTTACTGGATCTGTAGCTGACGGACTTAGTGAGAGAAAGAGTGAAAAAGAAGCTACTGCTGAAAACGATGCAAGTGAAATGGAAACAGCTGCAAAAGAGGAAAAAGCTAAATTAGTATCAGAAACTAATGAAACTGAAACAATAACTAAGGATAAAGAAACTGAAACTGAAGAAGAGACTGAAACAGCACAAAGTCTTAAGGAAAAAAACTAATAATCAATCAAAATTTAAAAACTGTGAAAATTACTGCGTCTGAAGTGAATAAACTCCGCAAAGCAACTGGTGCGGGAATGATGGATTGTAAAAAAGCTCTTGTTGAAGCTGAAGGGCAGTTTGATAAAGCTGTGGAGGTCCTTCGTAAAAAGGGCCAAAAAGTTGCTGCAAATCGTGCAGACCGTGATTCTTCTGAAGGAGCGGTTCTTGCCAAGGTTAATCCAAATAATACAGTAGGAGTAATTATTTCTGTAAACTGTGAAACTGATTTTGTTGCTAAAAATGATTCCTATTTGTCATTGGCTAAAGAGCTTGCCGATATTGCAATAAGACATGAATCATTGGAAAGTTTCTTAGCTGCGGATTTTAAAGGAATTAGTGTAGCAGAAAAGCTTACAGAACAAACTGGAGTAATTGGTGAAAAAATTGAAATTGGTAGTTTTAAAACACTAAAAGCTCCTTATGTTGGATCATATATTCATGCAGGAAATAAGATTGCTACATTAGCTGGTCTTTCTTGTATTGTGGAAGATGCTGCTGAAGTCTCAAAAAACGTAGCTATGCAAGCTGCTGCAATGAATCCCATTGCACTTAATGAAGAGGGTGTTGATGCATCAGTGATTGAGAAGGAAATTGAAATTGCTAAGGATCAATTACGTCAAGAAGGAAAACCTGAAGCAATGTTAGATAACATTGCTAAAGGAAAAATCAAGCGGTTTTTTAAAGATAATACTCTTGTTAATCAAGATTTCATCAAAGACGGCAAAGTTTCTGTTGGAAATTATGTTAAATCTTATGGAAATATAGAAGTTGTTGGCTTTGAACGAATAGCGTTGGTTTAAACTACTTTTCATAAAATATTTATAGAGCATCAATATAGGTGCTTTTTTATCTTTATTTAATGAATAAAATACGTTGTCAGTGGAGTGAAAGTGATCCTTTGTATACAGCCTACCATGATTTTGAATGGGGGGTTCCTGTTTTTAATGATCAGCTATTATTTGAATTCTTAACTCTAGAGACTTTTCAAGCTGGGTTAAATTGGATCATTGTATTACGAAAAAGAGATAATTTTAAAAAAGCTTTCGATAATTTTGATTACAAGAAAATTGCTGAATATGATGTTAGAAAAGTAAAAAAGCTTTTAGCTAACCCTGATATTATTAGAAATAATACAAAGATAATAGCTACAATTAATAATGCTAAAGCTTATATTAAAGTTCAAAATGAAGAAGGAAGTTTTGCAAATTACATTTGGGGTTTTGTATCAGGTATTCAAATTGTAAACTATTATAAAGATTTAGATGAAATACCCCCCTATACTCCCTTGGCAGAAAGAATTTGTAAGGACTTAAAGGATAAAGGATTCAAATTTTTAGGTGCTACAACAATTTATTCCTACATGCAAGCGATAGGATTAGTAAATGATCATATAGTATCTTGTTTTCGACACTCAGAAGTAAACTTAAAACGGTAAATCATCCTCTACTTCATTTGGATTCCCTTCGGCAGGCTCAAAGGATGATGGGGGTGGCATTGGTGGCATTTCTGATGAAATAGTGGCTTCTGAAGCCTCAATTCTCCATCCTTGAATAGAATTAAAAAATTTGGTTTCTCCTTCTGGATTAACCCATTCGCGTCCTCGAAGGTTGATTCCGATTTTAACATTTTGCCCAACCTGATATGAATTTAGCAAATCACACTTATCTTGAATAAATTCCACCATAATGTGCTGCGGGTATTGCTCCTCAGTTGTAATGACAACTTCTCTTTTTCGAAAACCGTTACTACCATAAGTTTTAGTTTCGTCAATCCATTTTATTTTTCCAGATAATTCCATAATATTTAAAGCTTATTACAAAAATAATAAAAGTTTTTAGGGGTGGGCTAGGCTTTCTGTCTAATTTGTGAAATTGACTTATATTCGTTTAGCAAGTATATGCAATGAAGCATCTGAGTCCCTTAAAAATAAAATTGAAAAACAGTTGGCTATTTTTTGCCCTTGCTATAGTAGTCTTAATTTTATGGAATACTAATACCCTTTTTAAAAGTCTAAGCCTTCAAGAAAGAAATAAAATGAAACTTTGGGCTATGGCTCAAAAAGAATACATTAAAAATCCTAGCCTAAGTAATTTAACTTTTGAAGTTTTACAATACTCAGGGGTCAATCCCATGATACAAGTAGATGAATCAGATAATATTATTGAAATAAGAAATATTGATTGGAACAAAAAAAAACAAGATTCTACTGAGCTTTATTCTATTTTAGATAAAATAAAAAAAGAAAATGATCCAATTCTAATTCAATTCCGTAACGAAGCTGGAGACTTAATCGTTAATCAAAGACTTTATTATGGCAATTCCTCAATCCTGAGAAAACTACAATATTATCCTTTGGCTTTATTGCTGATCATTTTTCTTTTTGTAGCTCTACTTTTCTTTGTATTTAAAACCACCCAAATTGCAGAGCAAAATCGACTTTGGGCTGCTATGGCTAAAGAGACTGCCCACCAGATAGGAACTCCTTTAACCTCAATGATGGGTTGGATTACACTTTTGAAAGAAAAACAAAAAAAATCAATGGCAATCACTGAAATTGAAAAAGATATTGAGCGTCTAAATCTTATTACTGATAGGTTTTCAAAAGTAGGATCTTTACCAAAGTTAATCCCTTTAGATCTAACCTCATCAATTAATGAGACTATGGCTTATCTTAAGCAGAGAGGGTCTCAACATATCAAATATGAAATAGATCTTCCAAATAAAAAGGTTATGATTCCATTTGACCCACAACTAATAAGCTGGACTATTGAAAATTTAATTAAAAATAGTATTGATGCAATGAAGGGTAAAGGAACCCTTACTATCCAGTTAGTAGAAAAAGCAAGTCAAATAGAGATCCTGATTTCAGATACTGGTTCTGGAATTAAAAAAAATGTAGCATCAAAAATTTTTACCCCTGGTTTCACTACTAAAAAAAGAGGCTGGGGGTTAGGACTTTCGTTAGCTAAAAGGATTATCGAGGATTTTCACAAAGGAAAAATAAGTGTTCTGAAAACAGCCCTTGGGAAAGGAACAATTTTCCAAGTACTTCTAAATAAAGTTCCTTTAAAACAATACTAGAGGACAAAAAAAGAACTAATTGCTTCAGCCGTTTTTTCCATTTCTTTTGGACTAAGCTTTACCTTAGTTTGAAATCGAATATCATCAATAGTTTCCAGCGGGATAAGATGAACATGAGCATGGGGAATTTCAAGCCCAACAACAGATATCCCAATTCTCTTACATGGGATTGCTTTGCGAATTGCCAAAGCTACTTTGCGTGAGAAAAGCATTAATTGATTATAATTTAACTCAGTTAAATCAAAAAGTTTATCAACAGGAGTTTTTGGAACACATAAAACATGACCTTTAACATTAGGATTAATGTCCAAAAAAGCAAAACAGAATTCATTTTCAGCAACTTTATAGCTTGGAATCTTTCCACTAATTATTTTACTAAATAGCGTTTCCATCAATCGCGAGATATAGAAATAATTTCAAGCTCGATACTTCCATTTGGAACAATTATAATAGCAACTTCTCCTACTCTTTTCCCTAATAATCCTTTTCCAATTGGAGATTCTACTGAAATTTTACCTGTTTTTAGATCTGCTTCACTTTGCGCAACAAGTTTGTATTTCATGATAGTATCATTGGCTTTATTTTTGACCTCAACATTTGACAGCACGAGTACTTTTGAATTATCTAATTCCGATTCATTGATGATTCTTGCATTTGCAAGTGTGTATTCAAG
>CACLGW010000051.1 GCA_902606525.1 uncultured Bacteroidota bacterium
GCTTATCGACTTGTTCAATAACATTTTGAAGTATAGATAATTGTGTAGTTACTAAAATCACTTGGCTATCAGACCCGTGTTCTAATTGAGATAGAAGGTCGGAAGCAATAAATTCACAATTAGCACTTTCATCAGCAGCTATAAGTAATTCACTTGGACCAGCTGGCATATCAATAGCCACATTATATCTTGTTGCCAATTGTTTTGCGGCCGTTACAAACTGATTTCCAGGGCCAAAGATTTTAAATACATTGGGAATACTTTCAGTTCCAAATGTCATACCTGCAATAGCTTGAATGCCGCCAACTTTATAGATTTTTGATATTCCACATATTTTTGCTGTGTAAATTACTACATCAGGAAGCTTACCTTTTGAATTGGGTGGAGTACAAAGTACAATTTCATCACATCCAGCTATTCTTGCTGGAATTGCTAGCATTAAAATACTGGAAAATAAGGGTGCAGATCCTCCCGGAATATACAACCCTACTTTTTCAATAGCCCTCTTCTCTTGCCAACAATTTACACCACTTTGAGTTTCTACTTCTACTTTCTTTGTTATTTGTGCTTTATGGAATTTTTCAATATTAGTTTTTGCTAATTTAATTGCCTTTTTTAGTGCCAAGGGTAAAAATAATTCTTCAATTTTAATTTCCTCTAGACTTATTTCAATATTTTGTGATTTGACTTTGTCAAATTCTCTGGTATACTTTAATATGGCAGAGTCTCCATCTGTTTGAACGTCTTGAAAAACTTTTGCCACAATACCATCAATTTGACTGTAAGGCAAAATTGGTCTCTTCATTATTTTTAACCATTCACTTCTTAAAGGATTGATAAATTTTTCCATTACAATACCATTTTTTCAATTGGACAGACTAAAATATCCTCCGCTCCTGCTTCTTTTAATTCATCAATAACTTCCCAGAAATCACCTGCATTAATTACTGAATGTAAAGAACTCCACCCAGTTTGAGCTAAAGGCAGTACAGTTGGACTTTTTAATACAGGAAGAATTGAACTAATAGCCTTTATCTTATCATTGGGGGAATTGAGTAAAATGTATTTTGATTGCTTAGCCCTTAAAACAGATTGGACTCTAAATCGAAGTTTTTCAATTAGAGATCTTTGCTTTAAATTTAATTTATTTCCCTGAGCTAATACTGCCTGAGAACGTGAAATTATTGCAACCTCCTTAAGGTTATTTTTAAATAATGTGCTACCACTAGAAACAATATCACATATAGCATTTGCCAAACCAATGTTAGGTGCTATTTCCACAGAACCATTGATAATATGTAAATCTGCAGATATATTATTTTTTTTTAAAAATTTTTTTACTGTATTTGGATAGGAGGTTGCAATGCGCTTTCCATCTAAATCTTGTATTCCATTAAAATTTGTTTCTTTTGGTACAGCAATAGAAACACGGCAATTTGAAAAATTCAATTTTTCAATTATCTTAATACTACCCCCTTTTTCCTCTAAAATATTCTCTCCTATAATTGCAAGATCCACAACTCCATCACGAATATACTGAGGGATATCACCATTTCGTAAAAAAAAGACTTCTATTGGAAAGTTATAAGCTTCAGCTCTAAGTTGGTCTTTACCATTATCTATTGATATACCACAATCTTTTAATAGCCGAAGGGAGTCTTCATATAGCCTCCCTGATTTTTGTAATGCAATTTTTATCATATTTTTAAATTAAAAAACCCGCTTGATTTCTCAAACGGGTTTTGGGAATAAATTCATAAACATTCGCCTACGTCTTGTTTGAGTAGTATAAAAATGAATGAATATGATGTAATGTTTTTTTCATTTGTTTGCAAATATATTAAATTTTTTGCTTTTAAATTTATTGATTACCCAAAATAATTGGAAGTCCACCTTCACCACTCCCTATTACTATTACTTTAGAATTTGGGGATTCAGATAACTTCATTGTAGCTTCAATTCCTTTTTCTTGAAGAATTTTCTGGGTCAATGAGGCACTTAAAATACGGTTAGCAGTAGCTTTTCCTTCTGCATCAATTCGTTGTCTTTCTGCTTCTTGTCTAGCTTTTTCAATACGAAACTCATATTCTAGAGCTTCTTGCTCTTGATTCAGTTTACGCTCGATAGCCTCTCTTATCGCAATTGGTAGAGTAACATCTCGAACTAAAACTGCATTTAGCTGAACATGCTGATTTTCAACTACTTTTTTCGTCTCTTCATATATTTCATTTTGAATAGCATCTCTTTTAGTTGAATAAAGCTGTTCAGGAGTATAGCGTCCAACAACTGAACGAGCAACTGCTCTGATCTGAGGTATAATAATAATATTTAAATAATTCTCCCCTTTTGTCTTGTGCAGTAAGCCCAGCTCAGCAACTTTAGGTTGATATAGAACAGAAATATCTAAACTAATTTCTAATCCATTAGATGATAGCACTTGCATTTTACTTTCAAAAACCTCTTGCTGCTTCACATTATAAATATAAACCTTATTCCATGGAGCAATTATATGAAAACCCTCCCCAAGAGCTGGCTCATCAGTAACCACTCCACCGCCAAAAGTTTTAAATAAAACACCAGCTTCACCATATCCTATGTTAATAGAAGATTTTGAAACAAATATCAATACTACGATTACAAGTAAAACAACTGGTAATCCAATTTTAGGTAATTTTTGCATAATTTTTTTTTTTTAAATTTAAGTTAACATTCCTCCATCTACATGAAGAACTTGTCCAGTAATATAACTAGATAAGTCTGAAGCCAAAAATACACAAGCATTGGCTACATCTTCTGGATTTCCTCCTCTTCTGAGTGGAATTCCCTCTCTCCACCCTTGGACAACGTCCTCAGGTAAATTTGCTGTCATTTCAGTTTCAATAAAACCAGGGGCAACTACATTTGAACGAATATTACGTGACCCTAATTCTAGTGCAATTGATTTTGAAAAACCTATTATCCCTGCTTTAGAAGCAGCATAATTAGCTTGACCCGCATTTCCTTTAACTCCAACAATAGAGCTCATATGAATTAGAGAACCATTTCGTTGTTTTAGAAAAGTTCGTTGAACTGCTTTAGTCATATTAAAAACTGATTTAAGATTAACTTCTAATACTTGATCAAAATCTGATTCAGTAATTCGCATCAACAAATTGTCTTTGGTAATCCCTGCATTATTAATTAATATGTCCAAAGTGTCGAAATCAATAATAACATCTTCAATGAGTTTTTGTGCAGCTTCAAAATTAGCTGCATTACTTTGATAAGCCTTAACTTTTGGACCTTTAGAACTCAATTCTTTAACCAGACTATCAGCTGATTCTTTATTCTTACTAAAGGTAAAAGCAACATTACAACCATTATTAACAAATGCGTGGGCAATCCCTCTACCGATTCCTCGGCTGGCTCCTGTAATAATTGCTGTTTTGTTTTCTAATAATTTCATATTTTTAAGACAATACTTGTGCTACTGTTTTGCCAATTTGAGCTGGAGAATCTACTACGTGAATACCACATTCACCCATAATCCGTTTTTTAGCTTCAGCAGTATCTTCATTACCTCCGACAATAGCTCCAGCATGTCCCATAGTTCGCCCCTTAGGAGCAGTTTCTCCAGCAATAAAACCTACAACTGGTTTTTTATTCCCGGAAGCTTTAATCCATTTTGCTGCATCAGCTTCAAGCTGACCTCCTATCTCTCCAATCATAACTATACAATCTGTTTCATCATCATTCATAAACATTTCTACTGCATCTTTGGTTGTGGTTCCAATAATGGGGTCTCCTCCAATTCCAATTGCTGTAGAAATCCCTAAGCCTTCTTTTACTACTTGATCGGAGGCCTCATATGTAAGGGTTCCTGATTTCGAGACAATACCTACTTTTCCTTTTTTAAAAACAAAACCAGGCATAATTCCAACCTTGGCTTCATCAGGTGTAATTACTCCAGGACAATTTGGACCTACCAAAATAGCTTTATTATTTTTAACATATTGAAATGCTTTTGTCATATCATTTACTGGAATACCCTCAGTGATAGCTATAATAACTTTTATTCCTGCTTCAACAGCTTCCATAATCGCGTCAGCAGCAAATGCTGGAGGAACAAAGATTATTGAAGTGTCTGCTTCAACTTTCTCTACAGCCTCTGCTACGGAATTAAAAACAGGTTTATTTAAATGTGTTTGGCCTCCCTTTCCAGGAGTAACTCCTCCTACAACATTAGTTCCATAATCTATCATCTGGGTAGCATGAAATGTTCCTTCACTTCCTGTAAATCCCTGAACGATAATTTTAGATTTTTTGTTAACTAGAACACTCATTTTGTTTAATTTTAATTTGGATTAGTTGGCTTATCTTAATTATTTTACACGCTCTACATATTGTCCCTTTTCAGTTTCAACTTTAATTTTATCTCCCTCATTAATAAACAGAGGAACATTAATATTTGCTCCAGTCTCGACTTTAGCAGGTTTAAATGCATTAGTTGCTGTATTTCCTTTAACACCAGGTTCTGTATGTGAAACTTCTAAAATTACACTTGCAGGCATATCAGCTGAAAGTGGCATATTATCTTCAGTATTTATTGAAATAGAAACCATTTCACCTTCTTTTAGTAAATCGGGTGCATCTAAAATGGCTTTTTCTAAACTAATTTGGTTATAGTCATCAGAGTTCATAAAATGATATTGATCCCCATCATTATA
>CACLGW010000052.1 GCA_902606525.1 uncultured Bacteroidota bacterium
AGTTTTTAAAAGGGTTCCACTCTTGGCATATAAATTTTCTTTCAGCGGGACAAACTTATTTTTATCAATCCATAGGGTCCTCTTGTGATATGCTAATCCTTCAACTTTTGATATTAGTTCCATAATCCAAACAGGGGAATTATTAAAGTTTTCTTCCTGAATTATTTTAGCTGCATATACTTCCGATAATTTTCTTTCTTCCATCATGTCCTCATAAGAAAGATCAGAACCCATAACCGATTGTCTAAGAAGATGACCTGAGAGTTGAATAGTTCTGTCTGTTGCAGGTGAATAAATCCAAAGGCGATCATCAAGCTTTAGCATTTTCGTTCCTTTTTCTCTTTCAGGAGATAAATATTCAGTAAAATTATTTTCCTTACCCATTGAATAACCTTTTGATCTAATTATCCTTTTTTTTCTTTTTCCATAAACAACCATCTCAGAAGTCACGATTTGAGTTTTAGAAAACATATTTCGATCAATTTTTTTAATGATATTTAACGCTTCTTGATCACTTTCCTGGGAGAATAACATAAAGGGTAATTGAATTATTATAAAGAAAATGATAAGTTTTTTTTCCATGATTTTATTATTATACCTCTAATTCTTTAAAAAGCTTAGCAGTTTCTCTTTTATAAATTCCTCTTCCAGCCAATGCAGTTCCAAAAAGCATAGAAAATAATCCAGGGATAAAGCCAATAAAGAGAAGATTAGGAGTCACATAAGCTCGCATTACTGAGGGCATTATTATTGTTGAATTGGCTGTATCTTGTGAGATGTCAATTCCTACTTCTTGTAGATAATAACAAAAAATAAGACCTAAGCTTGTCCCAATTATGGATCCAATCGACCCAATAACAGAAGCTTCAACTAATAATAGTTTAAAAACATTATTTTTGGATTCTCCAAGTGCTAAACGAATACCAAATTCATTATAACGCCTTAGACCACCAATTAGGCCTGTATTCCACAATACAAGCGACATTGCTAGAATAAATATAAAAATAAAAATTCCTGAAAAAGCATCCCCCATATCTAAACTCTCTCTTAAACCGTTTTGATCTTTTAGTGTAACCATAACAGGGGCATATTCGTCTTTACTTTCTTTAAATTTCGCATTAAAATTTTCTGAAACAATTAAAGCTTTTTGATCATCATATTTGTTGTCTTTAAAATACCCTAAAAGTTCTCCAGCTCCGTTTTCCATATCTAACATATTTTGAGCGTCACTAATATCAATTATAAAAGTTCCTTTATCCATTAATGGTAATCCAAACTTTACAGTTCCTGTCATTTTATAAGTTTGAAAAACCATACTGCCTTCCATAGTAGTTCCAAAAAATGTAATTTTTTCTCCTGGAGATATATTTAGTTTAGTTGCATAATCATCACTTAAAATAACTTCTCCACTTCTTTCAGGTAATCTGCCTTTTTTTAATGATTTATTTAATTGAAGTCTTTTTAATTCACCCAATTCTTCATTTTGAAGAGACATTGCTAATCCAATTCCAGGGCCTTGTGATTTGGTATTACCTAAAGCATCAGGAACATCCATTATTCCTCCAAATTTTATTCTTGGCGTCCAAATTAAGTCTGGATAATTAAGGTTTAAAGAATCAATCAATTCTTTTATTTCTAAAATTGCTAGATCATTAGGGAGCTGTTCTTTGTTTTCTGCGTAAGGTTTGGTCATAATTTTTAAATGTCCCGTGTCAAGTTTTGCATTTTGATTAATCACATCAGAAAAAATACCTTCCAAAAACCCGTACATCAAAACTGTCACCATTACTCCAACCGATATTACTGCAATTGGAATTAGACTTTTACTCCTATCTCTTAAAATCCCTTTTATAATGAACTTTATCATTGTTTTTTCCCTTTAAGTGCGAGAACTGGATTTAATTTTGCAATTTTTCTTGCGGGTAAATAACTCACAATTGTAGCAGAAATAATAACAGTTAAAATGGTCATTAAAACTAATTTAACTCCATAAACAGGGTAGATTACATCAGCTAATGCAATCCCCATTTTTTGGTCTGCTGGGGGTATTGGAAAACCGACTTCTGACATATAAATAAAAAAAGGAACTCCATAAGTACTTCCTAAGATTAGTGCTAAAATACTGTATACACTTCCTTCTATCGTAAATAAACGTACCACACGTAAACGAGTCATGCCTAGTGCTATATATGTTCCAATTTCCTTTTGTCTTCTAAAAATTGATAAAATTTGAGTATCAAAGATTGCTAAAAGTGCAATTGCAAGCAAGAGTCCATAAACAACTGATTGGCTTGTTTTTTTCTGGTTGATTAAATCTTTGAGACTTTTTAATAAAGTAAGCTGTGATTTAAAATTCCATGAAGATAATTCAGGATCTTTAAATTTATTATCAACAATAAAATAAGAAGCTTTATGTTTTAGATTGGTCATTTCCCAAAGTTTATTAATATCTATCCAAATTTTTCCATTATCGATATTGGGAACGTTGCAATCAAAGACGTCAACAATTGATAGAATATTTGCATCATAGGTGCCATTGCTGTCACGCCACCTAATTTGAACTTTATCTCCTTTATTTAATTTCGTAGACTCAGCTAGTCTTTTGCCAATTATTACAGGGAATTCTTCTTTACTTTCTTTTAGTATTTTAGTTGGTAATTTTAAAATCGTTTGCTCAGAGCTAATACCTTTTAAAATTACACTAATCATTCTTCCCTGGGGATAAATAGAAGCTTGGCGTTCGAGAATTGGTATTATTCCATTAGTTCCCTCAGGGATTTTACCATGACCATCCAAAATGGTATAGGGGTCTAATGGATCAAATTTTTCATTAATAAGATGACCATTTCCAAATTCCCACTCAATGCTATCTTTTTGAGCTTGTTGATCCCAGCCATCCATTATAGAATTGAGAAAAATTATAATTACAAAAGAAAAAGACAAAACTAAAACGTTCAAAAGTGTTCTCAGGCGTGCTCCAAATAGATTTTTAAATGCAAGTTTTAATTCTAATTTCATCATTTATTTTTTATTTCATCTTTTTCAATCTTACCATCCCTTAAATGTATAATTCTATCTAAATAACCCATAACCTTTTCATCGTGTGTCGAAAAAAGAAAAGTTGTACCCAATTCTTTATTTAGCTTTTTCATGGTCTTTAGAATTTCGTGAGCATTTTCTGCATCAAGGTTTGCAGTAGGTTCATCGGCAAGAACAATTTTTGGAGTTTTAACCATTGCTCTTGCAATAGCTACTCTTTGGCTTTCTCCTCCTGATAGTTTATCTGGCCTTTTACCAGCATGATCAGTTAGTCCAACCCATTTTAATGCTCTCATAACTGCTTCTTTTCTTTGCTTAGCTGAATTATTTTGTAACAATAGTGCAAATTCAACATTCTCAAAAACGGTATATACTGGAAGTAGGTTAAAGACTTGAAATATAAAACCAATGTTAAAGTTTCTTAGTGAAGCAGCTTCTTTGTGACTAAGGGTTTTAATATCTTTATTCAAAACAAAAGCATCTCCCTTAGTTGGTTTGTCAAGTGATCCTATAATATTTAGTAATGTAGTTTTCCCGGAACCACTTGGACCAACAATTCCTGCAAACTCTCCTTTATTAAACAATAAATCTATTTGTTTTAAAGCTAGAAATTCTTTTCCAGCTATTGGATAACTTTTTGAAACCTTCTTAATTTGTATAATCGGTTCTTTTTCCATTTCTAATGATTATAAACTAATAATAGTTGAATTCCCGGGCCTGCAAAACTTCTAAAAATGTCATTTTGTTGTATACCTTGAACTGAATCAGGATTAAAGTAAAATATAAAATATCCTGACAAATTATTGAATTGGTGCTGATAATTTATCATAAATGTTTGCTTATCATTATTCCATTGCTGATAAACTAAAGTACTAAGTGAACTAAAAAAACTTAAAGGATAATTAAAACTTAAAGCACTTACACCAGAACCTAACGAATTGTTGAGTTGATTATCAGAATATTTGGAAAAAAGATATTCTTTGGATACTGTTAACCCTTTCCCGATTCCAAATGTATAATCTATTCCAATATTCAGTAAAAATTGATTTGTAAGCAGGCCAATATTTTCTGTCTTATGAATAAAAGTGGCTTCGGTCCAAACGCCAAAACCTAAATCTAATTTAGTATCAAATCCAATTCTATGTTCAGGACTTTGAAAAGTATCTATTACTAAAGTGGAGTTTCCCCCTGCCTGTCGATAGTGATAGGAAATAGCAGCTTCTCCTTTTGGTACAAAGCTTTGAAATCTTCCACCAAATTCTGGAATATCTTTTATTGTAGGTAATGCATCAAAACCCCTCTGTTTATCATTTCCATAAAGACCCCAAAACCACAAGTTAGAATTACTTTTAAAGTAATGTCTTATTAGTAATCCATTAACTCCATTTGTTAATCCAAGTGGATCTCTGGGATCAATTTGATTAAACCATTGAATAGGGCGAAGTAACTGAGCCACTCCAAAATCAATTTTTTGTAAACCAACTCTGAATTCCCAGTTTTTGACCTGATATCTAAACCAAACTCTATAGGGAGAAATATTTGAACTAGACTCATTATCTTTATTTTTAGTTAAGAATTGAGTTACATCAAAATTACCTGAGATTTGAAAAGCAAAAGAAGATAAACTGTCCACTTTCTTTTT
>CACLGW010000053.1 GCA_902606525.1 uncultured Bacteroidota bacterium
CAGAAAACCCTGATATTGTAAAATCATATGGAGGTCGAATAGCAATCGGTTTACAAGGAAAGTTTGGTACAGAAGATTTTATTGGTGATGGGAAAGTAATTTCAAGTGCAAAGCATTTCTTAGCTGATGGTGCAACTCAAAACGGAGTAGATCAAGGTGATGCTTTAATAGATGAAAAAGAGTTATGTGAAGTTCATGCAGCTGGGTACTATACTGCTATTCCTGCAGGTGTCCAAACAGTAATGGCCTCATTTTCAAGCTGGCAAGGAAGGAAACTCCACGGCGATAAAGAATTACTAACAGATATATTAAAAGTTAAAATGGGCTTTAATGGATTTGTAGTGGGTGACTGGAATGGTCATGGACAAGTTCCTGGATGTAATAATACAGATTGTGCACAATCATTAAATGCAGGATTAGATATGTATATGGCCCCAGATAGCTGGAAAGGTTTGTATAAAAATACTCTTCAACAAGTAAAAGAAGGAACTATCTCAATGGAGCGTTTAAACGACGCTGTGCGTCGAATTATTAGAGTGAAAATGACGTCAGGTATTTTTGAAAAAGGCACACCTAGTAGTCGAACAAATGCAGGTAATGAAAATCTTTTGGGCTTACCAGAAAATCGAAAAATTGCAAGACAAGCAGTTAGAGAATCCATGGTTCTATTAAAAAATAATAATCAATTACTACCTATTGAAGCATCAAAAACAATATTGGTTGTCGGGGATGGCGCTGATAGTATTTCTAAGGCAAGTGGAGGATGGACACTTTCTTGGCAAGGAACTGGGCACAAAAATGATGAATTCCCAAATGGAGAGTCTATATTGCAAGGTATCGAAGAGGCAGTTAATCAAGCTGGTGGAAAAGTAATTTTTTCTCGTGAAGGAGACATTTCGATAAAAGCCGACGCTGTGATTGCTGTGTATGGAGAAGATCCTTATGCAGAGTTTCAAGGAGATCGTCAGAACCTAGATTTTGTTTCTAATGGATTTGATATTAATAAATTAGCTTCCTATAAAAGCAAAGGTATTCCAGTTATATCCGTATTCTTGTCTGGACGTCCAATGTGGACTAATCCTGAAATTAATAATTCTGACGCTTTTATTGCAGCATGGTTGCCTGGAACTGAAGGTGGTGGAATTTCTGATCTATTATTTAGAAGAGATCAATCATTTGATTTTACAGGACGATTATCATTTAATTGGCCCTCCAGAGCTTTAGTATCAGACAAAAATAAAGCTCTATTCAAATTAGGGTATGGACTCAATTATAATTCAAATGAAAATCTTGATAAATTGCTTGAAGAATCAGGATTAGAAAATATCAAAGTTGCCTCAACAGGGGAATTTTTCAATAAAGGAGCAGCAATAGCTCCTTGGGGACTTTGGCTGAACTCTGGAGATTTGATTAAGCAGATCGAGAGTTTTCCTACATCAGTTGGCGGCTTAATAATAAGTAAAACAGATCATCTTGCACAAGAAGATGCCTTACGAATTAATTGGACAAAATCTGATGAAGATTATTTTCGTATTTCATCAAATGAACCGGATGATATGTTGCGTCAGTCAAATGGTGCAATGAAATTGTCTTTTTATGCTAAAACATTTGAAGGATCGAATGCTCTATTAGAAGTTGGCCAATGTAATACGATTATTAATTGTGATAAAACATTAGAATTTGAGATAAGTGGAGACTGGAAAAAATATAGAATTAGTTTAAGTTCATTTGAAAAATTAGGTATTGATATGTCCAAAATTACTTCTGCTTTAATAATTAAAGCTGAAAAAGGAGTTGACATTGGATTAGCAAATATAAGTTTAGAATGAGTGATTCTAAATAAGCTAACATTACTTATTAAAATTCAATAATATATTTAATAAGGCATAAATATATAGTCTCTCAACTGATAATTAGCTAAAACACTCAGACCGGAATAAGCTCGCTTTATTTTTGTATTAATAGAGTTTTGATTTATGTTTCTGGATGCTGTAGCCTGAGAACAAACATAAATTTCTACTCCATTTGTAATTAATTTGTCTATTAATTCCAAATTGGAATTGATTTTACCGAATTTATTTTTGTAAACTTTATCCTTTAAAGCTAGAAAAGAAGCATCACCATGTATTGATGCTACTATTTTGATATTTTCTATTGGCACTTTGCCTAAAGAAAGCATATTAAGTGTGCGTGCTATAACCCAAAGCCCCTTGTTCACACCATTTTTTTCTGTTTGATCCTTAATGTCAAATAGTAATTTATATTTTAAAGATGGATTTGGCTGAATGTTTGCCTTATCGAAATATTTTACTTCACCAAATCCGTCGATAATAGGAGTTTCCCATTTTTGAGCATTCATATGTGCTGAATAAATAATAAGTGTTAAGAGATAGGTTTTAATTTTCATAAAAATGTTGATTTAATATTTTGGCTCTTCATTAATTTTACTAAAGTTATAAAATCAAATCAACCAAGCCTTATAGAGCTTTTGATTTCAATTATAATTTTAAGTATTATATTCATTTATAGTTTTATTTCAGAATAATGATGGAATTCCAAAAACTTGTTAAAAAATTACTTGCTCTTGTAATAACATTGTTTTCACTTATGTTAATTCTTTTTTTTGGAATTATTTATTATGATGAAGGGAAGATTTTACCAGATGAAATTATTGTTGAGTGGGATGAAAAAGCACTAGTATTAAATAATCCAATAACTCCTGAGAAGGTAAAAGAAGGTTACTTGCTTCTAAGCGCCTCATCACAATATATGGGTCCACTAAACAAAGATTCTAAAAGGAGATTTAGTGGTAACAATCTTTCATGTACTAATTGTCATTTGAATGGTGGGACTATGTCAGGAGCTGCCTCATGGATTGGTATAAATGATCGTTTTCCTCAATTTGGAGGAAGAGCTAATAAAGAAGGTTCTCTTGTAGATCGAATTAATGGTTGTATGGAGCGAAGTATGAATGGTAGACCAATCCCAAAAAATGCAAAACAGATGGAAGCTATTATTGCCTATATGAAATGGCTTGATTACGGCATACCTAGATTAAATACTAAAAATTTTAAGGGCTATCCTAAAATTGAACCTCCCCAATTTGCAGTAGATTTAGAAAAAGGAAAGGACATCTATGCTAATGAATGTATAGTTTGTCATGGAAAGAATGGAGAAGGAATTCGTTATCAGGATGCTGATAAAGGTTATCAATATCCTCCACTTTGGGGTCCAGATGCATATAATGACGGTGCTGGTATGTACCGTGTTTTAACTGCTGCAGCTTTTATAAAAAATAATATGCCATATTTACAAGCCAATTGGGAAAATACTAAACTTTCAGATGAAGAAGCCTATCATGTTGCAGGATATATTAATAGCTTTTCTAGACCAAAAAAAGCTGAAAAAGAAAAAGATTATCCCGACAAGAAATTGAAGCCAGTCTCTACTCCATACGGACCTTGGAGTGATAATTTTTCTTCTGACCAACACAAGTATGGCCCTTTTCCTCCTATTATTGAGTTTTATAAAGAAAAATATAACCTGATTAAATCAAAATAGCTACTTTTTTTAAGTTCTATCTATTTGGGTTGTTGGATTTTAATATTTCGGTATTCAACTTTTCCGTGATCTCCTTGAAGCATTATAGGTCCCGCCATAGATTCTTTGCTATCTATTGCACCTCCAGTTATACCTGGAATGATTTGATCAATTATTATTGGTTTTCCATTTGCAATAATACTCACTCGTCTACCAATTAATGTGATATCAAAAATTTGCCATTGCCCTGCTGGATTTGCCGCCATTTCGTTAGGTGTTAAAAAACCATAAATACCCCCAAAAAGAATTGATTCGGGATCGCTACCATAACTGTCTTCTATTTGAACTTCATAGCGCCCTCTGAGATAAATTCCAGAATTACTTCCTTTAGGGTAACGAACTTCAATGTGTAATTTAAAATCATTGTATAGGTTATTAGATATCAAATTAACTCCTGATTTAGGATTTTTTAGCAGTCCATCTTCAGCTATCCATTGATTGATTTCCTTTTTATCCGAAAAATGCCATCCTTCAAGATTTATTCCGTTAAATATAGAACTAGCTTTGCCCCATTTAATTTCTGTATTTCGAATAAGTTTTGGAGCCGGAACACCACTAAATGAGTATGAATCACCTTCACTACTTAAAATAGTTCCTTTTAATATTCCATTAGATAATATCCCCTGGAAATGCATATCATTATAACCATCAAATTGAGGTGGAATACTGAAATCTAAAATTCCATCATGATAAAAAACCTCAGAGATTGGCCTTGCACTTCCATTATGTGCTACAAAGTATCCGACCAAAGCTTTAGTACCAGATTGTTTGACCTGAAGCCATGATGGAAGTATTTTCCCATTCATGGCTACCTCTAAGTCCCATTTTCCTATTATTTCTTTTTTGTTTTGTGCAACTGCAATAAAAGCTAAAAGAAAAAATATGATTGTATGAATTTTTAATTTGTTTTTTAGATGATTATACATTTTTTATTTATTTAATACTTAATTTATCGATCCCTAAAAATTGATCATTAGAGTTGAAATACCAACTTCTATTCTTAGGCATTTTAATTCCATTTACAACAACTTCATCCTCCAACAAAATATATTCTCCATCATTTTTGGA
>CACLGW010000054.1 GCA_902606525.1 uncultured Bacteroidota bacterium
GGGTATGATTTTTTTTAGGGTTTTATTTTTTTATTCTTGTTTTATATTAGCTCAAGACATTCAATCTTTAGAAAGAATTAAATCAGTTGGTTTTGGATCTTGCAATCGAACTGATTTAGATCCTAAAATATGGAAAACCATTGCAGATCAATCATTCGACGTTTGGGTATGGTTGGGTGATATTGTATATACTGAAAATGAAAGAATGGATGACCTTGCTTCGAAATACGCCATTCAAAAGTCACTACCTGCATATAAAAAATTAATGGATGAGGCTAAAATTTTTGGCGTTTGGGATGATCATGACTTTGGAACCAACGATGGCGGTGTTAAATTTAAAGAAAAGCGAGTAAGCCGCGATTTATTATTTGATTTTTTAGATTTACCTAAAACTCATCCTGCGCGAAGTAGGACGGGAGCTTATCAGAGCTATTGTTTTGGAAAAGAGAATCAAAAAGTATGTCTTTATTTACTTGATGTCAGATATTTTAAAGAGGAATATGATATTGATCCAGCTCCTAATCAACGATATAAAAAAAATAATGGAAATTTATTAGGAGAAGATCAATGGAAGTGGCTTGAAAGAGAGTTAGCGAATAATAATGCAAGGGTGAATTTATTTGGAGGAGGAATTCAGCTGCTTTCTTCGGATCATCCTTATGAGAAGTGGTCAAATTTTCCAAAAGCACAACAGCGTTTTTTTAATCTACTTATTCATCACAAAATTAAAAATCCAATTTATCTAAGTGGAGACCGACATTTTGCAGAAGTTTCAAGACGGGAAATTAGAAAAAACTATTGGCTTTATGATGTAACATCCAGTGGATTAACTCATTCATATGAAAACCTAAAAGATGAGTATAATCCGTTCCGAATAAGTAAATTAATAACTTCAAGGAATTTTGGTAATATTCAATGGAATTGGGGGAAAAAAGAAATTGCTATTCAAATTTTTAGTATTACTGGAAAAGAGGTGTTTAAAAAAATCATTCCGATTCTTTAACTAAATGTTCTTTTTACTTTCTTTATTTTTAAAAAAAATAATTCAATAATTTTAAAAAAGCATGGAGATTTTTATTGTTTTCCTTATAATACTTTCTGTAATCTTAACTTATTTTTTGATTAATTCTCAAAAAAATTTTAAAAGTAATAGTATTAGCGGTCTTTTGGAATTATCAGAGATATTAACTAAACAAATTAATGAAGTAAGAAAAGAAATAGATTCAAATTCAAAAGAGAGTAGATCTGAAATTCAAGAAAAATTAAATGATATCAATAAACAAATGAATGAATTTTCAAAATCTACAACTGAAAATATGTCTAGCCAATTTAAACAATCAAGTCAAGTGATTAGAGAAGTTACTCAGGAGCTAGAAAAGATTAAAGGTACAAATGAAAAAGTTTTGAGTTTTGCTCATCAAATGAAAACTCTTGAAAAAATCCTCGGGAATCAAAAGCAAAGAGGAATTTTTAGTGAAATACAACTTGAAAACCTTTTAGCAAATGTTTTACCTCCAGATTTATATAAAATGCAATTTACTTTTAAAAATAAAGAGACAGTCGATGCAATTATTAGAGTAAATGAATTTATAATTCCGATTGACGCAAAATTTTCACTTGATAACTATAATAGGATGATCGAATCTTCTGAAGAAGAAGAATTAAAAAACTTGGAAAATAATTTTAAATCTGATATAAGAAAAAGAATTGATGAAACTTCAAAATATATAAGGCCAAATGAGGGAACAGTAGATTATGCATATATGTTTATTCCTGCTGACGGTCTTTACCAAGATTTATTAAATAGTCGTGTTGGGACATTAAAAATCAATCAAAAAGATTTAGTAACATATGCTATGCTTAAAAAAGTTATGATTGTATCCCCAATGAGTTTATATCCAATGTTACAGATCACGGTTAGAGCATTAAATAATATGAGAATTGAGGACTCAATTAAAGATGTTCTAAAGAATGTGGAAAAACTTGCAAATCATCTTAATGCATATAAAACGTACCATGAAAAATTGGGAACAAACCTTGGGATAGCTGTTAATCATTATAATTCAACTAATAAGGAATTTAAAAAAATAGATAAGGATGTTACAAAGTTATCGTCAGGAAAACTTAATCTTAATTTGACTTCAGAAGATATTGAAAAACCCACGATTGAAAATTAAACCTCTGCAAAGTACTATTTACAGAGGTCTAAGTGGTACCTCCAGGAATCGAACCAGGGACACAAGGATTTTCAGTCCTTTGCTCTACCAACTGAGCTAAGGTACCCCGCTTTTAAGCAATTGTAAATATAACTGGCTTTTGGGATCTCACGAAACATTTCAACTAATTTCTTTGTAATTTTAATGGTTAAAGAGAAACATAATGCAGCTAATTATTGATTTAGGTAATTCTCAAATAAAATATTTTGTCTTTAATGATGATAAGGTTAAGCTATTTGTGGCAATTCGGTTTGATCAATGGGAAAATTCTTTAAATAAAATCCGAATGGATTTTCCTTTAATAAAAAACTGTATTATTTCAGATGTTAATAGAATCATAACAAAGGATTTGGAAAATGCCTTATCGGATTTGTCTGTTATTTTTTGTTCTTCTAAGCTAAGACTTCCTTTTAAAACTTTATATAAACCAAGATCTCAATTAGGATCAGATAGAATTGCTTTATTATCCGCTTGTGCATTAGAATATCCCAATCAAAATATTTTGGTGATCGATTTAGGGAGTTGTATTACTTATGATATATTAGATATGAAAGGTATACATCATGGAGGAGCCATAAGTCCAGGATACCATATGCGCTACAAGGCTATGCACGTTTTTTCAGGGCAATTACCCTCTTTAGCACCAAAAAATGATTTTACGTTATTAGGAACTGCAACAAAAACATCAATGCATGTTGGAGTTTCTCACGGTATAAAAGCTGAAATAATTGGATTAATTTGTCAATATGAGGAAAAATTCGATTTTTTAACTACTATTTTAACAGGAGGTGATGCTAAAAGGTTGCCTAAACCATTAAAAAATAGCATCTTTGCCCATTCAAATTTTTTAGCAAAAGGATTAAATTACCTGTTAACTAGTAATATTGATTAATGATACGATTAGGCGTTTTTGTTCTTTTATTTTTTGTAAATGCAAATATTTTTGCACAAAATACAGCTGCATCCCCATATTCAGCTTCAGGTATAGGTGAAAGAACCTTTAATGGAACTCAAGCAACAAGACATATGGGCGGATTAGATGTTTTTACAGATTCTATTCACGCTAATTTAAATAATCCAGCCAGTTATGGATTTTTAAAAGTCACAACATATTCTGTTGGGGTGAACTACACAAATAATTATTTGGCATCTTCAACCGAATCTCAAAATACAGATCTTGCCTCTCTAGATTATATCGCTGTGAGTATTCCAGCCGGGAAGTTTAGTTTTGGTTTTGGGATTTTACCTTTGTCTTCTGTTGGTTACCGAATTGAAAGCGTAAATGAAAATTTAGATTCAAAAACATTTAATAGATATGAGGGTTCGGGTGGGCTAAATCAAACATATTTTTCAGTCGGTTTACCAGTTACGTCATTTCTTGCAATAGGTTCTACAGTAAATTACAATTTTGGAAGTTTAATTTACGAAACAGGACAGTTTGTAGACGGTGTAGATAACGGTGCTTTTTTGTCTAGTGATTCTAGTGTTTCCGGATTTAACATTCAATTTTCAACTCAAATAAGAATTCCAATCAAAAATAAATACACATTCCAAGCTATGTATTCTTATCAGCCAAAAGTTTATCTTGATTCAAGAAATAGCCGTATTTTTTTCACCCAGTCCCTTTCGACTGAAAATATTACAGATATTGTTGAAATCAATTTAGCTTCCTCGGACTTAGATCAAACAAATTTAGATCTTTCTGCAATTAATAGAATAGGTATCGGATTTGGGAAAAATAAAAAATGGTTTATTGGCGTTCAGCATAATTTGGTAAAATCTTCTAACTTTGAAAATAAATTTTTTGAAAGACAAAATATTTCATATAGGGATGCTAAAAAGTGGATTGTAGGTGGTTACTTTATCCCAAATTACACTTCATTTTCAAATTTCTGGAGTAGAGTTGTTTATAGATTTGGATTACTAAATGAGCAGATGAGTACACTAATTAACAATATACCTTTATCACAAACTGGAATATCTTTTGGATTGGGCCTGCCTCTTAAAGGATTATCAAACATAAATGTTGGTTTAGAAATTATTAAAAGGGGCCAAAGAGATTTAGGACTCATTCAAGAAAATATCATAGCTTTTCGAGTAGGCATGTCACTTAATGATATTTGGTTTATAAAAAGAAAATATAATTAAAGTATGATAAAGATATCTAAACTTAATCTTTTTTAAAAATATGTTAGAATTAATCAGAATTTTTTAAATTATTGTTATAACTGTTTTTTTTTTTTTAAATAATTTGAAAATAAAATTTAGCAATATTTAAATTTATATATAAAATTTAGCTATGAATAAATTAATATTAGCTTTTGGACTTTTGTATCAGATAACTTTATTTGCTCAAGATACAAACATCTGTATGCAGGATTTATCAATCTTTGCTGAATACGTTAAG
>CACLGW010000055.1 GCA_902606525.1 uncultured Bacteroidota bacterium
TAATGGTCGTAAATTAATTGGAACTGTTGGAGCTCTACAATTTGAAGTAATCCAATACCGTTTACTTCATGAATATGGTGCTAAATGCTCTTTTGAAAATCTTAATATTTATAAAGCATGCTGGGTTAAAGGGAATGAAAAAAGCACTTCATTTCAGGAATTTAAACGTATCAAACAAAAATTTCTTGCAAATGATAAAAGTGGTCAACTTGTATTTCTATCGGAATCGGCCTTTTCATTACAGATGGTTCAAGAGAAATATAAAGACGTACAGTTTTACTTTACCTCCGAGTTTTAAACATTGTAATCAGAAATCATATAAAAAAACTTCTAGACTAACTAATCATTATAAATTATGCTTCACCAGTAGGTCCAAAATTTAAAGGAATATTTGGGGGTTCATTAGTTTTTATGATACCGTTTACATTTTCAAATCTTTTGATATTATCTTCCAAAGCTTTTTTAAAACGTTTGGCATGCTCTGGAGTAAGTATAACTCTTGATTTTACTTTTGCTTTTGGAGATCCTGGCATGACTGTTATAAAGTCAACGATAAACTCAGATCCAGAATGATTTATGATTGCCAAGTTAGAATAAATACCGTCAGCAACGGTTTCATCAATAGAAATGTTCAATTGTTGTTGCTCTGAATCTTTTTTATTACCCATTATTTTAGAAACTAATTTCTTCTTCTTTATCTATCAGTAAACTTGTATACTCTTCCTTAGAGCCAACAATAACATCGTTATAAGCGCGTAATCCAGTTCCAGCTGGGATTTTGTGGCCTACTATAACATTTTCTTTTAAACCTTCTAAAAAGTCCACTTTTCCATTTACAGCCGCCTCGTTCAACACTTTAGTAGTTTCCTGGAAAGATGCTGCAGAAATAAAGGACTTAGTCTGAAGTGAGGCTCGAGTAATTCCTTGGAGTTCTGGTTTGGCTATAGCAGGTGCTGCTTCTCGTGCAATTACTAAGGACTTATTTTCTCTTTTTAAAAAAGAATTCTCATCCCGGAAGTGCCTAGAAGAAATTATTTGCCCTTGTTTTAAGCTTTCAGAATCTCCTATCTCCTCCACAATTTTCATTCCATATAGAGAATCATTCTCCTTCATAAAGTCATATCGGAAAATCAATTGATTTTCCAAGAAAATGGAATCTCCTGGATCTATGATTCTAACTTTACGCATCATTTGACGTACAACAACTTCAAAGTGTTTATCATTAATCTTTACACCCTGCAAGCGATATACTTCTTGAATCTCATTTACAAGATACTGCTGAACTGCAGAGGGTCCTTTGATATTTAATATATCTGAAGGTGTTATTGAACCATCTGATAAAGGCATACCTGCTTTAATAAAATCATTTTCTTGAACTAGAATCTGGTTAGATAGCTTAACCAAATATTTTTTTATATCTCCAAATTTAGACTCAACTATAATCTCTCGATTTCCACGTTTAATTTTACCAAATGAAACTACACCATCTATCTCAGACACTACTGCTGGGTTAGAAGGATTTCGAGCTTCGAATAACTCAGTTACTCTAGGTAGACCTCCAGTAATGTCTCCCGACTTGGAAGATTTACGTGGGATTTTTACTAAAATTTTTCCTTCTTTGATCTTTTCACCTTCATTTACAATAAGGTGAGCTCCTAAGGGTAAATTATACGAACGCAAAATATTTCCTTTATAGTCTGCAATAGACAATGTCGGTATTATTTTTTTATTTCTCGATTCAGAAATTACTTTCTCTTGGAACCCAGTTTGTTCATCTATCTCTACTTGATAAGTAATCCCCTGCTCAATATTTTCAAAAATAATTTGTCCAGTAAATTCTGATACAATTACGCCATTAAATGGGTCCCAACTACAAACTGAGGTTCCTTTTTTTAATTTTGCTCCATTTTTAATATGAAGTGAAGATCCATAAGGAATATTATTTGTACTTAGGACACTTTTAGTTTTAACATCAAGAATTTTGATCTCTGAGGTTCTAGAGATTACAATATCAACGTCTTCTCCGTCAGCATCTTTACCCATAACAGTCTTAAGGTCTTCTATTTCAGCAATTCCACTAAACTTTGTAATTAATTTATTTTCTTCAGAGATGTTACCTGCAACGCCACCAACATGAAAAGTTCTTAAAGTTAATTGAGTTCCAGGCTCTCCAATTGACTGGGCTGCAATAACACCAACTGCTTCACCTCGTTGAACCGTATTGCCCGTAGCCAGGTTTCTACCGTAACATTTTACACAAATTCCGTGTTGAGCGACACAAGTTAATGGTGAACGTACTTCTATAGATTCAATAGGAGTTTGATTTATTAGTTCTATATCTCCCTCTTTAATTTCTTCTCCAGAAGGAACAATCACTTCGTTTGTTCTTGGATCAACGATTTCATGAAGAGTAACACGCCCTAAGATACGTTCTCCAAGTGTCTCTACTATTTCCTCATTTTTTTTAAGAGCTTTGACCTCGACACCTCTTAAGGTACCACAATCTTGAATTGTGACAATAACATCTTGCGAAACGTCATGAAGACGTCTGGTAAGATAACCAGCGTCAGCTGTCTTTAAAGCGGTATCTGCTAAACCTTTTCTTGCTCCATGGGTAGATATAAAATATTCTAATATTGAAAGGCCTTCCTTAAAATTAGAAAGAATTGGATTTTCTATAATTTCTCCTCCACCAACATTAGATTTTTTAGGCTTAGCCATTAATCCCCTCATTCCAGTTAACTGACGAATCTGTTCTTTTGAACCACGTGCTCCTGAATCTAACATCATATAAACTGAATTAAATCCTTGCTGATCTTCACTAATTCGCTTCATTGCCAATTCAGTTAATTTTGCGTTGGTTGAAGTCCAAATATCAATGACCTGATTGTATCTTTCATTATTTGTTATAAGACCCATATTATAATTACCAATTATACCATCGACCTGAACATTAGCATCATCAATCATATCTAATTTTTCAGGTGGTATTATAATGTCTCCAAGGCTAAAAGAAAGACCCCCTTTAAAAGCAAATCCATAACCCATTGCTTTAATTTTATCTAAAAATTCTGCTGTTTCAGGTACACTTGTAGCCTTTAGTATGTCACCTATGATATCACGTAGATTTTTCTTAGTTAATACAACGTTGAAAAAGCCCGCAGACTTGGGTACCACTTCATTAAAAAGTACTCGTCCCACAGTAGAGTCAATTACTTTATATCTAAGTTTTCCATCTTCGTTAGAGTCATGAGTTCTTATTTTGATCATAGCATTGAGATCAACACGTTTCTCATTGTAAGCTATATGAACTTCTTCCACTGAATAAAAAGTTAAGCCTTCTCCTATGACCTTGAGTTTGGGTGTAGATTTTCGTGCTTTAGTCATATAATAAAGACCCAAGACCATGTCTTGAGAAGGAACAGTAATTGGAGATCCATTAGCTGGATTCAAAATGCTATGCGAAGCTAACATTAAAAGTTGTGATTCAAGAATTGCTTCTGGCCCTAATGGCAGATGAACCGCCATCTGGTCCCCATCAAAGTCGGCATTAAATGCAGTACATACAAGTGGATGTAACTGAATTGCTTTTCCTTCAATCAGCTTTGGTTGAAAAGCCTGAATCCCTAAACGATGTAATGTAGGTGCACGATTCAATAATACAGGATGCCCTTTCAATACATTTTCAAGAATATCCCATACGACGGGTTCCTTACGATCTATTATTTTCTTTGCAGATTTAACAGTTTTTACAATCCCCCTTTCAATTATTTTACGAATTATAAAAGGTTTATATAATTCAGCAGCCATATCTTTTGGCAATCCACATTCATATAATTTTAATTCTGGTCCAACAACAATTACAGAACGAGCAGAATAGTCAACTCTTTTTCCTAGAAGGTTTTGACGAAACCTTCCTTGTTTTCCTTTAAGAGAATCTGAAAGAGATTTTAAAGGCCTATTTGAGTCTGTCTTGACAGCAGAAGCTTTTCTTGTATTGTCAAATAAAGAATCTACTGACTCTTGAAGCATTCGCTTTTCATTTCTTAAAATTACCTCGGGAGCCTTAATTTCAACCAAGCGCTTTAAACGGTTATTTCTTATTATCACACGACGATAAAGGTCATTTAAATCAGAAGTAGCAAAACGTCCGCCATCTAGGGGAACTAATGGACGCAACTCAGGGGGGATAACAGGGATTACCTTCATAATCATCCATTCTGGAAGGTTTTCTCCACGTTC
>CACLGW010000056.1 GCA_902606525.1 uncultured Bacteroidota bacterium
AGAAGCGTAGAACTTTAAGGCATTCCCACCTGTCGTCGTTTCTGGATTTCCAAACATAACACCAATTTTTTCCCTAAGTTGATTTATGAAAAACACAGCACAATTAGTTTTACTTATCGACGCAGTAAGTTTTCTCAAAGCTTGTGACATCAATCTTGCATGAAGACCCATTTTAGAGTCCCCCATTTCTCCTTCAATTTCACTTTTGGGTGTTAAAGCAGCAACAGAATCTATTACAATAATATCTATTGCCCCAGAACGAATAAGATTATCTGCAATTTCTAGGGCTTGTTCTCCATTATCAGGCTGAGAAATTATTAGTTCTCCAAGATCAACACCAAGTTTTTCTGCATAGAAACGATCAAATGCATGCTCAGCGTCTATAAAAGCAGCAATGCCACCTGCTTTTTGGCACTCAGCGATGGCGTGAAGTGTAAGAGTAGTTTTACCCGAGGACTCAGGACCATAGATCTCGATAACTCTGCCACGGGGATATCCTCCCACACCAAGCGCAATATCAAGTCCAATTGAACCAGAAGATATAGATTCGACCTCTTCAGTTGCTTCATCACCTAGTTTCATGACAGCTCCTTTTCCATAGGTTTTATCAAGTTTATCTAGGGTTAATTTAAGGGCTTTTAATTTTGCATTATTTTGATCTGACATGACTCACTTTTTAGCTAAAATACATTTTCTTGCTGCCTCTTCCAAGGATGATTTAAGTGCATTATTAACAATTTTTTTGTAGGTTTAATCAATTGTAATTTTATGAAAAATCTTATCTTTTACTTATTCTTTTTAGTTACTCCTATTTTTTCACAAGACATATTACCACTTCGTGAACGGGCCATTTTAATTGATCAGATTCAAAAAGATCGAATTGAGAATCTCTTACCTAAATTAATGGAAGAGCAGGGTATTGATATGTGGTTAATGATCACTCGAGAATATAACGAAGATCCTGTGGTAAAGACTCTTTTACCTCCAACCTGGCTTAACGCTAGAAGAAGAACTATTTTAGTTTTCTCAAAAAACAAAAGTGGATTACAGCCTGTTGCGATCACGCGATATAATTTTGGCAAAAATATTCTTTCTATTTGGAATAAAGAAAAACAACCCGATCAGTGGAAGGCCCTTTCAGATTTCATAGTTTCTCGAAATCCAAAAAAAATTGGTGTTAATATATCTGATTATATCGGTATTGCTGATGGTTTAGCAAAAACAGATTATGATGAATTAATAAAAGTACTTCCTCCAAAATTCCAAAAAAGAATTGTTTCAGCTGAGACTTTAGCAGTACGCTGGATTGAAACTCGTACAACTCTAGAAATGAAACTTTTTAGTCAATTAGTAGAAATTACACACAATATTATTAAAGAAGCTTTTTCAACGAAAGTAATTACTCCTGGCGTAACTTCAACTGAAGATGTAGTCTGGTGGATGCGAGAAAAAGTTTTGAAATTAGGCCTAAAAACTTGGTTTCACCCTACAGTCGATATACAACGCTCAGGCAATAGTGATCTATATGGTTTTGATGGAAAATCAAAATTTGATATTATCATGCCTGGAGACCTTGTTCATTGCGACTTTGGGATTACATATTTAACACTTAATACTGATTGTCAAGAATTGGCATACGTTTTAAATCCAGAAGAAAAAGATGCGCCATATTTTTTAAAAGAAGCACTTAAGCAAGGGAATGCTGTGCAAGACGCTTTAACAAGAAACTTTAAAAAGGGTAGAACTGGAAATCAAACTTTAATAAAAGCCATAAAAGAGAGTAAATCTGATGGCTTAAGACCACAAATATATACTCATCCCCTTGGGCTTTATGGTCATTCCGCAGGGACTACTTTTGGTATGTGGGATGCCCAAGAAGGGGTTCCAGGATCTGGAGATCATCCCCTATATGAAGATACTGTATATGCAATAGAATTAAATGCTAGAGTTTATGTTGAAAAATGGCAGAAAGACATTCGGGTAATGCTTGAAGAGGCAGGGTATTTTGGTCCTAATGGATTTCGTTATGTGAATGGGCGCCAAAAGGAATTAATACTGATAGGAAAAAAATCATCTTTTTTGGAATAAATCATCTTTTTATTTAATTTTTTTTTAAAATATATAAAATTAAAAAAAGACTGTAATTTATTAGTTCTATGATTTAGCTTCTAGTTCAGATCATTAATTTAATTACCTTTGTTATATCACTTTTAATGTTTATGGCATGCAACTATATAACAAATTGAGTGCACAACAAAGGGCTATTATTCTCGATGAGGCTGGGCATGAGCGTTTGACCTTGTCTTTCTATAAGTATGCGCACATTGGCAATCCAAAACTTTTCAGAGACCATTTATTTTTATTATGGGATAATTTTGAAGTCCTAGGCAGAATTTATGTAGCTCATGAGGGTATTAACGCTCAACTTTCTTTACCAGCCGTAAACTTTGAAAAATTTAAATCTCATTTAGACAGTATATCTTTTTTAGAAGATATCAGGTTAAATATTGCTATTGAACAAAATCTCAAATCTTTTTTAAAACTAACCATTAAAGTCAGAGATAAGATTGTGGCTGATGGATTAGATGACAATAAATTTGACGTAACGAAAAAGGGAAATCATGTTGACGCCAAAAAATTTAATCAATTAATAGATGACAAAAACACTATATGCATCGACATGCGTAATCATTATGAAAGTGAGATAGGACATTTTCAAAATGCTATAACTCCTGATGTCGATACTTTTCGAGAGTCTTTACCAATTATAGAAGAAAGTTTATCGGAATATAAGGAGGATAAAAACTTATTAATGTATTGTACAGGAGGGATTCGATGTGAAAAAGCATCAGCTTATTTTAAATACAAAGGCTTTAAACATGTATATCAATTAGAAGGAGGGATTATAGAGTATGCTCGTCAGATAAAAAATGAGGAATTACAAAATAAATTTATAGGCAAAAACTTTGTCTTTGATCAAAGGAGAGGTGAAAGAATATCAGAAAAAATTATTTCTAAATGTCATCAGTGTGGGGCTCCTTGTGACTTCCATACAAATTGTGTAAATGAAGCATGTCACTTATTATTTATACAATGTGAATCTTGTAAAGAGAAAATGAGTCAGTGTTGCTCGGATGCATGTAAAGAAATTACTAATTTGCCGCTTGAGAAACAAAAAGCTTATAGAAAAGGAATCCATAATAGTAATAAGATATTTAAAAAAGGGCGATCAAAGGTTTTGAAATTTAAACAATAATTTAAGAATTAACAGGAGACTGTTTTTTTGAATTCCTTTTATCTTTAAATATTAACTAAATATCACGTTTAAATTTCTAGTGAGCAAAATAAAATAAAAAAACTTGAAAAGAGCTTTAAAAAATATAGCTTCAGTCTATTTTATTCTAATAGGCCTTGTGAGTTGTGACTCAGACAATGGATTTACAAAACATAAATCATTATCTAAAATGGGGCTGTCCCAGGAACCTATAATTTTTGATATACCAGACAAAGTAATAGATAGTGGATTTAAAAATTTATTTATTCGATTACGAAATGATAACACTTATCCTTATTCCAACATTTTTCTAATTGCGAGTATAATTGCAGGGGAAGAATTAATTACTCAAGATACATTGGAATATGCAATGGCAAACCCAGACGGTTCATGGATTGGTAAAGGCTTTACTCAAGTGAAAGAGAGTAAACTTTGGTGGAAAGAAAAAATGGTTTTTCCGAAAATACGACCTATTTCAATATCTATAAGTCAAGCTGTACGCAATAATGGAAAAGCATATGGAGTTTCAAGTCTTAAAGGCATAGTTTCTGTTGGTCTTAGTATAGAAGATTAATCCATAATAATGACAAAAAAAAAT
>CACLGW010000057.1 GCA_902606525.1 uncultured Bacteroidota bacterium
AGTTACTACCATTTTTTTTAACCATTTTAATTGCTTTTGTTAGTCTTTTTGAACCTGTCTGTAATGTTGCTACGGATTTCTTTGCCATACTTACTTGATTTCTTTATGAACCGTCATTCTTTTTAAAATGGGGTTAAATTTTTTAACTTCTAAACGCTCAGGCGAGTTCTTTTTATTTTTAGTTGTAATATAACGAGATGTTCCAGATCTTCCTGTTTCTTTATGCTCAACGCATTCCAATATGACTTGAACTCTATTTCCTTTTTTTGCCATTGAACTAGCTTTTGAAGTTTCCTTTATCTCTAGCTTCTTTCAAAACAGCAGAAATACCTTTTTTATTGATTGTTTTTAAAGTTGCTGTTGAGATGGATAGAGTTATCCATCTGCCTTCCTCAGGTATAAAAAAGCGCTTTTTGATTATATTAGCATCAAAACGACGCTTTGTTCTGTTCAAAGCTTTTGAAACATTGTTACCGAACATAACTCGCTTTCCGCTTATTTCACAAACTTTTGACATAATTGTTTTTATTCTGGGTGCAAATTTACTGTTTTTTAAATATTATCAAAATTGTTTTTTGAAAATAAATAGCTTTTTATATTGATTGCTTATAAAGCATCTCCAAAGCCTTATTTACTGCTTTACCAATTATTCGTTCGCGATTTTTCCCAAAAATGAACTTCTCACTAAAAATATTTGTTCCAGATGCGATTGCTATCCACACGGATCCTACCTCAGCATTAGACTCACCCTTGGAGGGACCAGCATTTCCAGTGGTTGCAATTCCAATACTTGCATTAAATTTTTTACGAACTTTTTGAGCCATGGCTTCAGCTACTGACTTACTAACTACTGAATCTTGTTTAATTAAATCTTCAGAAACATCAAGTAAATTAGTCTTACTCTGGGTATGATATGTTACAACACCACCTTTGAAATATTGGGAAGCCCCTGGTATTTTTGTCAATCGTGCTGCAATTTCTCCTCCCGTACAACTTTCAGCTGTTGCTAAGCTAACTTTTTTCGATATAAATAAAGCCTGTATTTTTTCCTCAAAAGTATTTTTATCTTCAAGGCCAACATAAATATCTTTTATAAGCGGTAAAAGTTTTTCTATAATTAAATCCATTCTTTTTTCTAAAAGAGATTCGTCAGAACCTTTTCCAGAAATTCTAAGACGTACTCGTCCTAAACTGGGTAAATATGCCAACTTTATATCATTAGGAAGTGTATTTTCCCAGTCTATTATTCGCTCAGCAATAGCACTCTCACCTAGGCCATATGTTATAAGGGTTTTATGCAAAATAAATGGGCGAATAAAATGGTTTTGAAGAGAAGGTAAAACTTCATTCGTAACTAAGGCTTTCATCTCAAAAGGAACTCCTGGGAGCGAAATAATGACTTGTTCCTTTTTTTCAAACCACATTCCAGAGGCAGTACCATAATGATTTTTTAATATTTTTGCTTTAGAGGGTAATAGTGCCTGTTTTCTGTTTTGATTATTAATAGGAGTCGTCACATATTTTTTAAAAATCTCCTCTATGTGAGATAAAATTTCTTTGTTTTCAACTAAGGTGTCATTAAAATAAGTACATAAAGTATGTTTTGTTATATCATCTTTGGTTGGACCTAAACCACCTGTAATTATTACAAGTTGAGCACGGTCGTAAGAAGCTTCTAAAGCACTTATAATAGCTTTTTTTTCATCTGATATGCTAGTTATTTGTGTAACCTCAATTCCAATTCTATTTAATGCTTTTGCTAAATAGACAGAATTAGTATTATTAATTTGACCAATTAAAATCTCATCGCCTATAGTAATAAGTTCTGCCTTCACTTTATTTAATTTTTACTGAAAAAGCTTTTTGGTCTTCCAAGTGTCCAACTAAAATATCATTTTCTGATACAGGACCAACACCCGCTGGAGTGCCTGTAAAAATAATATCACCAATTTTAAGAGTAAAATATTGAGAAATATGGTTAATCAATTCATCAATTTGCCAGAGCATTTTTGAAGTATTACCGCTTTGGACAACATCGTTATTAATCTTAAGGGTGAAGTTCAATGCATTTATATCTCTAAAATCTTTTTTAGAAAACCAATCTCCAATCAGTGATGAGCCATCAAAGGATTTTGATTTCTCCCATGGTAATCTTTTATATTTTAAATAGTTTTGAATTTTTCGTGCAGTAAAATCAATCCCCAAACTGATCTCGTCGTAATATTTATAGGCAAATTCAGTTTGAATGTGTTTACCAATCCTGTTGATCCTTACCAAAACTTCAACTTCATAATCAATCTCTGAAGAAAAATGGGGAATAAAAAAAGGTTGATTTTTTTGAATAATAGAGGTTTCCGGTTTTAGGAATAGAACAGGGTCTATTGGTCTTTCATTATTTAATTCCTCAATATGAGAAGCATAATTTCTACCTACGCAAACAATTTTCACAATTTCAATCTTTGGTATTTATTGCTTCTAACTTTATCTCAGTAAGTACTTTTTTTGTATATCTAGGAAAATCTGCATTAAGGACCCAACCGAAATAACCTGGCTCTTTATCTAAAATCTCTGTCACTTTTTTTCCTTTATATTTACCAAATCCAAAACATATTTGTTCATCTTTATTGTAAACCAAAAAACCTGCAAAATCAGCTGTTTTTCTTCTTAAACTAAACTTGTTTAAAAAGTCTACATTTGGTTCTAAGTCACTATAACGGTCAAGTTGAGCCAACAGAACATCATAGGTTGCTTTCGTATCAGCATAAGCAGAGTGAGCATTGGTAAGCTCTTTATCACAATAAAATTTAAGAGCAGCTGAGAGGGTTCGAGGTTCCATTTTATGAAAAATGGTTTGAACATCTATCGTTTTAATATTTTTAAAGTTAAAAGCTATTTCAGCCCTAAGAAACTCTTCTACCAACAAGGGTATATCAAAACGATCGGAGTTAAAACCTGCTAAATCACAACCCTTTAAAAAGTTATGAATTCTTGAAGACTCCTGCTTAAAAGTAGGAGAATCAGCTACCATTTCGTTAGTAATACCGTGTACTTTTGAAACTTCAGCAGGAATTGGTATTTCTGGATTTATACGTATTTCTATTTTCTCTTTAGTTCCATCTGGTTCTAATTTAAGTATTGCAATTTCAACTATTCTGTCTTTGCTTATTTCTGTACCTGTTGTTTCTATATCAAAAAAACAGATTGGTTTAGTGAGTTGAAGTTTCATTTGAATAATTTAATAAGGGAGGGACTCTTCCCAGTTCTCTAAATATTCGGCTACCCGTTTTACAAAAAATCCTCCAGTGGCTCCATTAATTATTCTGTGGTCATAGCTGTGAGAAAGAATTACCTTTTTTCGAATCCCTATAAAATCACCATCAGGTGTTTCAATGACAGATGGCATTTTTCGAATAGCTCCAATCGCTAAAATCCCAACTTGTGGTTGATTAATAATTGGTGTTCCCATTATAGATCCAAAATTTCCAATATTTGTAAAGGTATAAGTGCCATCTTTAACTTCCTCTGGTTTTAGCATATTTTTTCTTGCACGATCTGCTAAATCG
>CACLGW010000058.1 GCA_902606525.1 uncultured Bacteroidota bacterium
CAATTTCTGAAATACTTAAAGAGACTCTTCCTAATACTTTTATTTTAGCTCTATCTTCAATTATAATTGCTATTGTTTTTGGTATTTTTTTTGGAATAATTTCAACTATCTATAAAGATAATTGGCTTGACAGAGTATTATTGTTTTTCAGCACTTTGGGAATGAGTGTTCCTTCTTTTTTTAGTGCAATACTTTTTTCTTGGTTTTTTGGTTATGTTCTTCACTCTTATACCAATTTAAATATGACAGGTAGTTTTTATGAATTAGATGATTTTGGTGAATCATATTATATAGTTTGGAAAAATTTGATTTTACCTTCGTTTGTTTTAGGAATTCGTCCACTATCGCTTGTGATACAATTAACGCGAAGTAATTTAGTAGAAGTTCTTTCTCAAGAATATATAAGAACAGCCTATTCGAAGGGTTTATCTCGGTATAAGGTAATTCTAAATCATGCATTAAAAAACTCATTAAACCCAATCGTGACATCTATTTCCGGTTGGTTTGCCTCTCTTTTAGCAGGGGCAATATTTGTAGAATATATTTTTGGTTGGAAAGGTCTTGGAAAAGAGATTGTAGAAGCTTTAAACCAATTGGATATACCTGTTGTAATGGGATCAGTTGTTGTTATTGCCTTTATATTTATAATTATTAATATTGTGGTTGATTTAATTTATATTTATTTAGACCCAAGAATAAAAATATTATAAACTATGAGAGAAAAAATTGTAACTGGAAACTGGAAAATGAACTATGATGAATCCCAAACAATTGATTTATTAAATAATTTAAAATCTATTAAAAAACCAAATGACATTCGTGTTATTGTTGCGCCAGCTTTCACACAACTATCAAAAAGCAAGGAACTTTTAAATGAAACATCATTCAGTGTAGCAGCACAGAATATGAATGGAGCAATTTCAGGTGCATATACGGGAGAGATTTCTGCTGATATGCTTAAAGGAATTGGAGTTAATACAGTTATTTTAGGTCATTCTGAAAGGCGATCTCTTTTCCATGAAACAGATGAAATTCTTGCTGAAAAAGTAAGAGTAGCCTTAGATGCAGATATGGAAGTAATATTTTGCTTTGGAGAAGAACTAGAACAGCGAAGGTCTAATATTCATCTTGAAGTTGTAGAGAAGCAACTAAAAGTGGCCCTTTTCGATCTACCTAGGTTATTATGGAAAAATATTATTTTAGCATATGAGCCTGTTTGGGCAATAGGAACAGGAGAAACTGCAAGTCCAGAACAAGCACAGGAGATGCACTCTTATATTAGAAGTCTATTAGTATTAAATTATGATGAAATAATAGCTGATAGTGTAGCAATTCTTTATGGTGGAAGTGTTAAGCCAAATAATGCTAAAGAAATATTTTCAGGGACAGATGTTGATGGTGGCCTAATAGGAGGAGCTTCACTTAATGCTAATGATTTTATGGCTATCGTTAATGCCTTTTAATGTCAGAAGTTTACGTGGGATACTATTTTACTATAACACCGAATTCACCTTGGGTAGAAATCTTGTTAGCTCAACTTCAAGAGCTTCCATTTGAAAGCTTTCAGATGACGGAAAATGGTTTAAATGCTTTTGTTCCTTTATCTCAACATTCTAATAATTTTTTGGATTCTATTAATCTATTTCAAAATAAAAAAGTAAAAATAAGATTCAAAAAAGAAAAAATAAAACCCTATAATTGGAATGATAAATGGGAATCTAGTTTTAAACCAATTCATATAGGATCAGATTTTGTAATTCGATCAGAGTTCCATCCTCAATTTAGCAAGAAATATGAAATCATTATAAATCCCAAGATGTGTTTTGGCACTGGACACCATCAGACAACTTATATGATGATCGAATTCGCGTTAAAAGAGATTTTAGTAGGAAAATCAGTTTTAGATATGGGCTGTGGTACAGGTATTTTAGCTATTGTGGCTTCAAAAAGAGGAGCAAGGGATATCCGTGCCATTGACAATAACCCTGTATGCATAGAAAATTCAATATATAACATAAAAAAAAACAAGTGTCAAAACATAAATGTAAGTTTAGGAAACGGTGTAATAGAGGGTAAAACTAATTATGATTTTATTTTTGCTAATATAAATCGTAATGTTTTGTTAGATCAATTATCATATTACGTAATGGCTTTAAATTCAATGGGGGGGATCTTATTTCTTTCTGGATTTTATAATGATAACCTTAGATTAATTATAAAAACAGCCAAGAAACTTGGTCTTCGTGTCATTGAAAAAAAAGAAAAGGATGACTGGTGTGCTTTAAAATTTATAAAATGAGCAAAAAAAATCCAAAAATCCATCCACAGGAAATTGGAAATGTAGATACTCTAGAAGAAAAAGAGCATGAAATTATCTTGTATAATGATGATATAAATACTTTTGATCATGTCATTGAATGCTTAGTTAAAATATGTAATCACTCCTACATACAAGCCGAACAATGCGCATACATTGTTCATTATAAAGGAAAGTGCACTGTTAAAACTGGAGCATTAGACGAACTTATTCCAAAATGTAATGCACTGTTAGAAGAAGGTCTTAGCGCTGAGGTGGTCTGATTACTTAGGAAATTTTTTTCTTTGCTATAAATCATCGACATTTGCAAAAAAAAATGAAATTTAGAAATTTAATAATAACCACCTTTGTTCTAACGACTCTAAACATTCATAGTCAAAGCGACAAGTACAAAACAATTTATCAATTTAAGGTAATTGATCTGGAAGGTTTAGAATTTGATTTTAGTTCTTTAAAAGGAAAGAAAATTATGATTGTAAATACTGCATCAAAGTGCGGTTTGACTCCACAGTATAAAAAGCTTCAAGCTTTATATGATAAATATGGTGACAACGAATTTGAAATCATTGGTTTTCCAGCTAATAATTTTTTGTTTCAAGAACCAGGAAGCAATAAGCAAATTGCTGAATTTTGTGAAAAAAATTATGGTGTAACTTTTCCTATGATGAGTAAAATTTCTGTAAAAGGAAAAAATATGCATCCTATTTATAAGTTTTTAACCCAACAAGACAAGAATGGTGTTATTAATTCTAAAGTTTCTTGGAATTTTCAAAAATATCTAATAA
>CACLGW010000059.1 GCA_902606525.1 uncultured Bacteroidota bacterium
TAAAATAAAACCACTAGAAGGTTTTTTATTACTCAAAATCTTAGTCAATTCGTCTACTATACGCTCTTTAGAAACTATACTTATACGATCAACATTGTTAGAAATAGCTAATAAGGATTTTTCCTCAATTTTAAAATCTAATTCATTTGCAAAGCGAATTGCTCGTAGCATTCGAAGTGGATCATCAGAATATGTAAAGTTAGGGTTTAGAGGCGTGCGGAGTATCTTATTTTTTAAGTCTGAAATCCCATTAAATGGATCTAAAAGAACACCAAAATTTTCTCTATTTAAGCTTATAGCAAGAGCATTAATGGAAAAATCTCTTCGATTCTGATCATCTTTTAAAGTTCCTGGTTTTACTTTTGGATTTCTAGATTCTTTTGAATACGATTCCTTACGTGAACCTACAAATTCAATATCAATTTCATTCCATTTAACCATTGCTGTTCCGTAAGTTTTAAAAATTTTAACAGGTTTAGCTCCTTTCAATTTTTTTTGTACAGCTTTCGCAAGTTTAATTCCTGAACCTATTGCAAGTATATCAATATCATTTTTATTTTCTCTATTGAGCAAATGATCACGAACAAATCCACCTATCAAGTATGTTTCAGTACAAGTTTCTTGAGCAACCTCACTAATCACTTTAAAAAGTGTTGAGTCCAAATAATCAAAAAAGTTAACTCTTAATTGCACTATAGTATCTTAAATGATTTCAATTTTAATTATAAAGTGCCTTTATCATTTTAAACCGCAACATTGTGTGTTCTCAATGCATCATTTAAAGAAGTCTTTTTATCTGTACTTTCTTTCCTTTGACCAATTATAAGTGCACACGGCACTTGATAATTCCCAGCAGTGAATTCTTTAGTATAGCTTCCTGGAATTACAACTGAACGTGGAGGAATAATTCCTCTGTGTTCTATTGACTTTTCTCCAGTAACATCAATAATCTTTGTAGAAGCAGTTAGAACAACATTAGCTCCCAATACAGCCTCTGCACATACACGAACTCCTTCGACAACAATACTTCTTGAGCCTAAAAATGCATTATCTTCTATGATCACAGGTGCCGCTTGAAGAGGTTCTAAAACACCTCCTATTCCAACCCCCCCACTTAGATGAACATTTTTTCCAATTTGAGCACAGCTACCTACAGTTGCCCATGTATCAACCATTGTTCCTGAATCTACAAAAGCACCAATATTAACAAAACTTGGCATCATTATCACCCCCTTAGAAATAAAAGCTCCATGTCTAGATACTGCATGTGGTACAACTCGAACACCTTTTTCTTGATAACCAGTTTTAAGGGGAATTTTGTCATGAAATTCAAGAGGACCAACCTCTAAAGTTTTCATTTCTTGAATTGGAAAATAGAGTACAACCGCTTTTTTGATCCACTCATTTACTTTCCATCCTTTCGTGCTAGGCTCAGCCACTCTTAGCTTTCCTTCGTCTAGTTGATTAATAACCTCTCTGATAGTATCCTGAGTTTTGGACTCTTTTAATAGGGATCTATTTTCCCAAGCAGATTCTATGACTTTTTTCATTCTAAATTTTTATCAAAGGTAAAGAATTCGAAACGATTCAAATGAAGAAGATTATTTTGAAAATGTAATTTTAACTTAAATCTGTAGAATTATTGAAAAAATTAAATGGTTCATTAATACATATGTTTTATTATATATAGAAATATGAATTTCCAACAATTAAAAAAAATAATAGATGAAAAAGTTATATTTGAAAAAAATATACATGTGGGTTGTTTAATAGGTATTGATTTTGGAATAAAACGGACAGGATTATCTCATACTGATCCCCATAAGATTATTGCTAGCGGACTTAAATATCTTCCAACAGAAGATGTGATTTCATTTTTAAAAGTATATTTTAAAAAAGAAAATATTGAAAGTTTTGTCATTGGAAAACCTTTACAAAAAGACGGTTCTCCTTCAGACCTTGAATTTCATATTAAAGACTTTATAGAATTGTTAAAACAAAATTTTCCTAATCAAAAAATTGAACGTTACGATGAACGTTTCACCTCAAAGATTGCATTTAATTCTATGGTTGAAGGAGGTTTAAAAAAAAACCAACTTGCTAACAAGGGGCTAATTGATCAAATTAGCGCTACAATTATTTTACAATCATATTTAGATCACAAAATGAATTCATTATGATATTACCGATTGTATCATATGGCACTCCAGTTTTAAAAAAAGTTGCTGACGAAATTACACCTGATTATCCCAATTTAAACAAACTGATAGAGAATATGTGGGAAACTATGTATGCTTCTAACGGAGTTGGTCTTGCAGCTCCACAAATAGGTTTATCTATCCGTCTTTTTGTGGTTGATACATCTCCATTTATTGATGAAGAAAACATGGATAAAGAAGAAATTAAAACCTTAAATTCTTTCAAAAAAGTATTTATTAATCCAAAAATCATAAAAGAGAATGGATCACTTTGGCAGTTTAATGAAGGTTGCTTAAGTATTCCCGAAATTCGTGAGGATGTATCTCGAAAAGAAGAAATTTCCATTAGTTTTTATAATCAAAATTTTGAACTTCAAAAACTAATGTTAAATGGTCTTGTGGGACGTGTTGTTCAACATGAATATGATCATATTGAAGGAACTCTATTTACGGATCATCTGTCGCCTCTAAAAAAAAGACTCTTAAAAAATAAACTAAAGGCAATTTCAAAAGGAGCTGTTTCGGTTGACTATCTCATGAAATATCCAAAAAAACCTAGACTATAAAAATGGATTTAAATAATATATTATCAATATCAGGACGCCCAGGTCTATTTGAACTAATAGCTCAAACGAATTTTGGGATAGTGGCTGTTTCACTTATTGATGGAAAAAGAGTTGTTACCTCAGCCAATCAGCAAATTAGTATGTTAAGCGAAATTCAGATTTTTTGTAAAGGAAAAGAAATCACACTTATTGAAGTTTTCAAAAAAATTCTAAGCTATGAAGGTGGGAAAACTTCAAATATAAAACCTAAAGCTAATCAAATGGATCTTCATACATA
>CACLGW010000060.1 GCA_902606525.1 uncultured Bacteroidota bacterium
TAGCTACAGAAAAAGATTTTTCCTTAGAATCAATTACCGTTAGGCTAACTCCATTGACCGTGATTGACCCTTTTTCTATTGTTATATTTTTAGGTTTACTATCATATTCAAAGGTGTATTTCCAACTTCCATCTAGTGTATCAGCTGCAATGCATCTAGCTGTTTGGTCTACATGCCCTTGCACTATGTGCCCATCTAGTCTATCTCCTAGCCTCATTGCTCTTTCAATATTTACCAAATCTCCTATTTTAAGAAGACCTAAATTAGTTTTGTCTAAAGTTTCACCTATGGCTGTTACAGTATAATTTTTTTCATTGCATTTTACTACAGTTAAGCAAACTCCATTGTGTGCAACACTCTGATCAACTTTTAATTCTCCAGCCAGATCAGTTTTTAATTCTATATGTAAATTTTCTCCCTCTCTTTTCAAAGCATTTACCTTTGCAAATGCTTCTATAATTCCCGTAAACATGCGTTTATATTTAATTACATTTGTCTCAAAAATAAGACAAAAGTAATTTAGGTGCTAAGATCAAGCAAAATAAGATTAGGGATTTCAATAGGAGACCCAAATGGTATTGGTTTTGAAATTATATTAAAAACTTTTCAAGATAAAAAAATCTATGACTTTTTTACTCCAATTGTTTTTGCGAATTCTCATAATTTTATTGAGGAGCAAAATAAATTAGGGATTCAGGTTAGTATTGCCTCTCTTAATGATTTAAAATCTCCACATAAGGGTAAGCTTAATGTTATAAATATAAGGGAAGAGCCCTTTGCAGTTGAATACGGTCAAGAAAGCAAAGAAGCTGGTTTCTACGCGATGGATTCATTAAAAGCTGCAACTCAAGCTTTAAAGCAGCAATCCATTGACGCTCTTGTAACAGCACCAATTAATAAAAAAAATATACAATCTGATTCTTTCAAATTTCCAGGACATACCGATTATCTTAATCAAGAATTGGAAGGGGAAAGTTTGATGTTCATGATTTCAGATAATCTTAAAGTTGCATTGGTCACTGATCATATTCCTATTCATGATATTATTTCAAATTTAACTCCCGAGAGAATTGAAAAGAAAATATTACTTCTTGAACAAAGCTTAAAACAAGATTTTGGTATACCTAAACCAAAAATTGCTGTTTTAGGAATTAACCCTCATACTGGGGATAACGGAGTGATAGGAAATGAGGACGATATTCTACTTACCCCTTTGATTAAAAAAGAATTTAATAAAGGGAAAAGGATTTTTGGGCCTTTCGCTGCGGATGCATTTTTTGGAAATAAAAAATATAAAAAATATGATGCAGTATTAGCTAATTACCATGACCAAGGATTAATTCCATTTAAAACAATTTCTTTTGGAAAGGGGGTAAATTTTACAGCTGGGCTAAATCATGTGAGAACCTCTCCTGATCATGGTACTGCATATGATATCGCTGGAAAAGGGAAGGCTAATCATACTTCTTTTTTTAAGGCAATGGAACAAGCACGTACTATTTTTTTAAAACGTAAAGAGTTTAAAAAAAAGTCTAATAAATTTAGTTCTTATTTTTAAAAAGAATTACAAAAAAACTTCCTAAAAGTGAGTGTATCAAACTAGACAGGGCTGCAGGTATAGCGACTAGTGGACTACTAAAGTTTTCTCTTGCTAAAACCACACCTAATCCTGAATTTTGCATTCCCACTTCAATAGAAATTGTCTTAGCTATTTTCCAGTTTTTGAAAAAAATTAAACTTATCATAAAACCTATCAAAAAACCCAAAAAATGTAAACTTATCAAAGCAAGAAGTAAATGGGAACCAGAATTTAAAATAGTCTCCTTACCCTGACCGATAATGCTTCCAACAATAAATGAAATCAAAATTACAGCAAAAGGAGGTGCGAAGGGGACAATCTTAGTTGCAATTTTGGGAATATATTGATTTAGAAGTATACCAAGTAGTACTGGGATAAAAACAACTTTTAGAGTACTAAAAAATAATCCGGTTGTTGGCACATCTAAATAACTTCCAGAAAGCTGTAAAGTTAAAAATGGAGTCATTAATATAGCAGTTAAGGTAGAACAAGAGGTCATACTTACCGATAATGCAACCTCTGCTTTAGCTAAATAGCTAATCACATTAGAGGCAGTGCCTCCTGGACATGAAGCCACTAAAATTGTTCCTACAGCAAAAAGAGGTGGTAATTGAAATAGTTTGGCGAGCCCCCAACCCAAAATGGGCATTACTAAAAATTGTAAAATGAGTCCAACTATCACCCATTTGGGAGAACTTAATACTTGAATAAAATCATAAGTCTTTAAAGTTAGCCCCATTCCAAGCATAATACCACCTAGGCCGATTGTAATAAGAGGCCCACTAAACCAAGTAATTAGTGGAGGATGAGTTATACCTAAAAAAGCAAATAGAGATACAATCCAAGGGAAAGCAGCGGTAAATTGCTGTGACATCTATTAAATTTTTATATTAAATACAATAAAGTTTTAGGATCAATAAAAATTTAAAATACAATTGGTGACTTTATAATAGGCAGCTAAAATAAGGACTAAAATCTAGATTAAAAAAATATTTTAGCCTGGGAAAGGAAAGGAAGAATGATGTAAATCAATCTTTAACTTTCCATCTTTTAGCTTATAGCCAAATGTGTATTCTACTTTAGCTTCATCTCCGTTAAGATCTGTAAAAAAATAATTTCCCATTGAAAGCGCTCGGTCTTTTTCAAGTATGAAACCAGTATTTTCAAATCTTACCTTTGTCCAAGGCTGAATTGCAAATCCCTTATCTTCGTCGCAAGCACGGTCATCGCCAGCAATGAAATAAGAAAGCGCTTCAGATTTTGAAGGTCTAAACTGCTCTACTGCACACTTAGTAGGTTTAAATAAAACTTCACCCATTTCAAATGCATAAAGATTATCA
>CACLGW010000061.1 GCA_902606525.1 uncultured Bacteroidota bacterium
GTGGAAACCTCCATCGGGTTAGACCGTATGTTTTTGGCAGTTTTTTCAAAAGCTTTGACTGAGGAAACCTTAGAAGATGGAGCTACTAGAACATTGTTAAAATTACCTCCCGCCTTAGCTCCTACAAAAGTAGCTGTTTTACCCCTAATTAAAAAGGACGGTTTACCAGGACTTGCGCTTAAAATTGTGAAAAATTTAAAGTTAGACCTAACCACTACCTATGATGAAAAAGATGCTGTAGGAAGACGTTATCGAAGACAAGACGCTCTAGGAACACCTTATTGCATTACGGTGGACCATCAAAGTTTAGTGGACCAGACAGTAACAATTAGAGACCGTGACACCATGGAACAAGAACGTGTTTCAATAGAGCTGATAAAGCAAATAGTTATGGATAAGGTTTCTATTAACTCTTTATTAAAACTTCTCTAATAAGTTTCCATAACAAAAAAATAAAAACAAGAGGATTTTTTATCTTCACAAAAAAAAGAGTTTGAAAATACTTTCATATAACGTTAATGGCATCAGAGCTGCACTAAAAAAGGGTTTTGTTGACTGGCTTAAAACTACCGATGCTGATCTAATATGTATTCAAGAGACAAAAGCATTTGAAGAACAGGTTGATACTCTAGACCTTAAAGATATAGGCTACAAGCTTTATTGGTTTTCTGCTCAAAAAAAAGGGTATAGTGGTGTCGCTATCTTTTCCAAATCTGAACCTTCTAAGGTTTCTTATGGTAGTGGAATTGATCATATTGATTTTGAAGGGCGTGTCATTAGACTTGACTTTGATAAATTATCTATTATGAGTTTATATCTTCCTTCAGGGACTAACTCTGACCGTTTAGAATATAAGTTTAAGTTTATGGACGATTTTTATACTTATATAAACAAACTAAAAACAGAAATCCCTAATCTAGTAATCTGTGGGGACTATAATATTTGCCATCAAGCTATTGATATTCATGATCCAATACGTAACAAAAATATTTCTGGATTTTTACCTGAAGAAAGAGCTTGGTTGGACAACTTTTTAAAATCTGGTTTTATAGATTCTTTTAGATATTTAAATCCAGAACCTCATAAATATAGTTGGTGGAGTTATCGTGCTAATGCAAGAAATAACAATAAAGGCTGGCGAATTGATTATGCGCTTGTAAGTAAAACGCTTAAAAATAATATTGTTAGATCCTTTATCTTAACTGAAGCAAAGCATTCTGATCATTGTCCTGTAGGGTTAGAATTAAGCTTATAATTATGAGATACTTAATTTTATATATCATTTATTTCTCTTTTTCAAGCTGTGTTAGCACAAAAGTTTTTAATGATTTAGAGGAGCGTTATTCTGAAATGAAAATTGAACGAAATAACCTTAAATCTTCAAAAGATTCAATTCAAGATTCTTTCATTAATCTCAATGAAAAGTGGAATGAAACTAAATCTTACCTTGCCCGGTCAAGAGATAGTGTTTACATTGGTTTAAATCAAATAAAAATTTTGCAAGATGACTTTGACTTATTAAAAAATAACAGTGATCTTAAGATCGCAGAAAATATTGCCAAGAATAATTCTTTGCTTAAAGAAATAGCTTTAAAAAAGGCCAAACTTCAATCTCGTTCAGAGCGAGTAAATGAGTTAGAAAAAATGATTCAGGAACAAAAAGAGTCTTTAAATAACCTAAAAGAAAGCCTATCAAATGCCCTATTAAATTATGAGGGAAAAGGATTAACCGTAGAAAAACGGAATGGAAAAATTTATATTTCCATGGAAAATAAACTTTTATTTAAGTCAGGGAAATGGGATATAGAGTCACAAGGGAAGTTAGCCTTAATTCAACTTTCGAAAGTGCTTGAACTAAATCCAAATATCTCAATTCTAATTGAAGGACATACAGACAATATTCCTTTTACCTCAAGAGGAGATATTGAATCCAATTGGGATTTATCTACAAAAAGAGCGACAGCTGTAGTTAAGATTTTACTTGAAAACAATCAAATTTTACCTCAAAATCTAACGGCAGCTGGGCGAAGTGAATTTCTGCCTATAGCCCCTAATAGTTCGGCGAAAGGGCGTGCCTCAAATCGAAGAATTGAGGTGATACTCAGTCCTTCGCTTGAAGAAATAACAAAACTTTTAGAAAAAAACAACTAGATATGGAATATAATTTATTACCAGGAACCAATGTGAAGGTAAGTAAGATTTGTTTAGGCACTATGACATGGGGAAGACAAAATACTGAAGCTGAAGGTCATGAACAAATGGATTTTGCTCTAGAACACGGTGTAAACTTTTTTGATACTGCAGAACTTTATCCTATACCACCACGAAAAGATGAACAAGGTGATACGGAACGTTTTATAGGGACATGGTTTAAGAAAAGTAAAAATAGATCTAAGATTATTCTTGCTTCAAAAATAGCAGGCCCTTCATCCTTTACTCAACACATTAGAACAGATAAAAGCTATTCTAAAGATACTATTGATAATGCTATTGAAAATAACTTGAAGCGTTTACAAACTGACTATATGGATCTTTACCAGTTACATTGGCCAGAACGGAATACTAATTTCTTTGGAAAAAGAGGATACAACTATAAAATAGGTGATCAATGGGAAGAAAATTTTGAATTGATATTAGATGCTCTTAAAGAACATGTTAAAAAAGGCAACATTCGTTATGTTGGTTTATCAAATGAGACCCCATGGGGAACAATGCGCTATCTTAACGCCTGTTATGATGGTCGACCTAGAGTACGAACAATACAAAATCCTTATTCACTTCTTAATCGAACTTTTGAAGTAGGAAATGCTGAAATATGTCACCGTGAAGATTTTGGACTATTAGCTTATTCTCCTTTAGCTTTTGGTGTTCTTTCTG
>CACLGW010000062.1 GCA_902606525.1 uncultured Bacteroidota bacterium
TTGAGTTCCAATATCGTTTCCTTGGCGATTAAGGGTTGTAGGATCATGAGTATTAAAAAATATTAACAATAAATCTAAAAGGCTTACAATATTTGGATTATATACTACAGAAACAGCCTCTGAATGGCCTGTTCTTCCCGAACAAACCTCTCGATAAGATGGATTTTTTATCTTCCCATCAATATAACCCGGTAAAACCTCATTAACTCCTTTGAGTCTTTGAAAGATAGCTTCTGTGCACCAAAAACAGCCACCCGCTAAATATATAATTTTGATATTTTTTTTTGTAAATGTAATAAATGAATAATAAGATTTATACAGAGCTATTGAAAACTTACACATATTTTAATTTATAAAAAGTAAAAAGCACTAATTTTGAACAATATGAAAAAAATTCTCAGCGCTAGATCACTTTGTAAAAGTTACGGTAACATACAAGTATTAAAAAATATCGATCTTGATGTTGAAGATAATGAGATAGTTGCTATTGTTGGTCCATCAGGTGCCGGAAAGACTAGTTTGCTCCATATTTTGGGGACTCTCGACCGCCCTGATAATGTCGTTGAAAGTTCTTTAATCATAGATAAAATTGATACAACAAAAATTTCTAATAATGCCCTAGCTGCGTTTCGTAATAGAAATATGGGTTTCGTATTTCAATTTCATGAATTACTTCCTGAATTTACTATACTTGAAAATGTTTGTTTACCGACTTGGATAGGAGAAAATTCACCTAAAAATTCAAAAATAAAAGCTATGGAACTATTAGATCAACTTGGCGTTGTTAATCATGCTTCAAAAAAGCCAACTTCCCTTTCTGGTGGAGAGCAGCAACGAGTTGCTGTAGCTCGATCACTAATTAATGATCCTAAAATTATTTTTGCTGATGAACCAAGCGGAAATCTAGATTCTGAAAATGCACATAAACTTCACGAGCTTTTTTTTAAACTAAGAAAAGAAAGAGGTTGTAGCTTTATTATTGTTACACATAATAAAGATTTAGCTAAAAGTTCTGATCGCACAATTAGCCTTAGGGATGGTAAAGTTCAATAATGGATTTAAAAGACTTAAAAGTATTTTTAGATTATAAAGCAAATGCTTATGAAAAGATTCAATTTTTAGAACAAGACCCTATCAGTATTCCGCATAAATTTAACAAAAAAGAGGATATTGAAATTTCAGCATTCTTAGTTGCCACTATCTCTTGGGGAAATAGGGTAAGTATTATAAAAAGTGGTGAAAGAATGATACAACTATTAGAAAATGATCCATATAATTTTATCATATCGCATTCAGATAAAGAACTTAATCAACTGTCATCATTTGTTCATAGAACCTTTAACGGTAAAGATTTTGTATTTTTTATTAAAGCTCTAAAACATATATATACAAATCATGGTGGTCTTGAATATGCATTTTCAAATAAGCCAGAAGCAAAAAGAATGAGTGAAAATATTAGTTACTTTAAGAAAATATTTTTTGAATTACCACACAATAAACGAACTCAAAAACATATTTCTGATCCTTTAAAAGGATCGGCAGCAAAACGTTTAAACATGTATTTACGCTGGATGGTTCGTTCTTCACAAAGTAATGTTGATTTCGGAATATGGAAGCGACTAAGTCCATCTCAACTCTCTTGTCCTCTTGATGTTCATAGTGGAAAAATAGCAAGATGTTTAGGCCTTTTAAAACGGAAACAAAACGATCAAAATGCTGTTTCGGAATTGGATATTAAGTTAAGAGATTTCGACCCAATTGATCCAGTAAAATATGACTTTGCTCTTTTTGGCCTAGGTGTTTATGAAAAGTTCAGCCATACTCATTTAAAATAAGATTGTACAAATCCAAAGAGTAAATTACCTTTATCTTAAAATTTTTAATGATGTTTAATAACCAGTTAAAAAATATTGGTCCTGGACCCTTAGTAGCTGCAGCTTTTGTAGGTCCCGGAACAATAACACTCTGCACTATTGCTGGAATAAAATTTGGAATGGCATTATTATGGACATTATTAATTGCTGTAATAGTTTCAATAATTCTACAATCAATGGCTGTAAAGATTGGTTTAATTGGAAGGAAAAGTATTATAGGCGCACTTAAAGACGAAATTGAAAGTATAGGTCTGAAATACAGTATAATTTTTTTAATTTTCTCTGCTATTATAATTGGAAATACAGCTTATGAAGCAGGAAATATAACTGGAGCAGTATTAGGTATGGAAACGCTTTTTGGACCACTAAATCTAAATTTAAGATCCTTTTCAATAAATATTTATGCTATTATATCAGGATTCTTTGCTGCAATACTTTTATGGATAGGAAAATATAAAATAATAGAACGGATATTGATTGTAATGGTAATTTTAATGAGTGTCTCGTTTTTTTTTACAGCGTTAGTTACAGGTCCGTCCTTTTTAAATATTGTCTTGGGACTATTTAGTTTTGAAGTACCGGAGGGAAGTTTATTGACGATTATAGGTTTGGTTGGAACAACCATAGTTCCATATAACTTATTCCTTCATGCTGAATTAGTAAAAGAAAAATGGACAAGTCCAAATGATCTTAATTTTGCTATAAAAGATATGGTAATTTCTTTAGGTTTGGGCGGATTAATTTCGTTGAGTATTATAATTACTGCTTCAGGTGTGAGGGCATTAGAAATAAATAGCTTGGCTGATCTAGCTTTGGGTCTTGAACCAATGTTTGGAAGTTTCTCAAAATATTTTTTAGCTATTGGATTTTTTGCTGCAGGAATCACAAGTTCCATTACTGCTCCATTAGCAGCTGCGTATGTTGTTTGTGGTTGCTTTAACTGGTCAACAGATTTAAAGGCCAGGCATTTTAAAATAATTTGGTTTTTAA
>CACLGW010000063.1 GCA_902606525.1 uncultured Bacteroidota bacterium
TTGCATACTTAATTAACAGAGTAAATAATCAAGATATTTTGACTGATACTTTTCATCCAAATCTAAAAGAACTTGGATTTGAAGGTGCTTTTAATCTTGCATTTGGATTTAGTTCAGAAGAATTTTTTGAAGAATTTGATGCTTTTCTGGAACTCCCTATAGAACAACAACTAGAAATCATTCCTGATATCTAAATCATCGGCATATCCTCTTCATTAAGTTCAGGAAGAAAACACGGATTAGAGCTAGAGTTTTTTATATTAGCAACCTATTAACCATAAATCAATTAAAATGAAAAAATTATTCTTATTAAGCATTTTACTGCTAATTACAAATCTTGCTGGAGCTCAGGTTATACAAGCTAGAGTTTTAGATATTGAACCTATGAATTTAGAAAAAATGAAATCAGCAGTTGCTGAAAAAACTAAATTATATAATTCAAAAGAGGGTTCTACAAGGTTTTCAACATTTGAAATATTATCTGGGCCAAATGCAAATAATTTATGGAGAGTACAACACGGAGAAGAAATTGGTGATTTTGATTCATCTGTAAGTAAAGAAGAATTAGATTATTGGTGGAAAACAACTGGAAAGTTACACACACCTCTTGCAAATCGCTTTTGGTATTTAAATAAAGACGCATCATATATCCCTGATGGTTATAAAAGATTGAATCATAGAAGAGTTATTATTTATAAGTTAATCCCAGGTAAAGAAAAAGATTTTTGGAGGTATAGAACTAGATTATCAGTTGCAATGAAACAAGCTGGATGGAAAAACAGAGTAGGTGTTATGTCCTGTATGTCGGGATGCAATGGTAGTTGGGTGATGGTTAGATATCATCATAAAGACTTAGCGTCAATGCAAGATGAAAATTCTAATATGTTTTCAAAGGTCGTGGATAAATACAATGAGCTCTATGGTAAAGAGACCTATGATGACGATTACTTGAATATCGGATTATCAGTGTCAGAAAATATTTCACACTTTCAAAAGCTATTACCAGAGTTAAGCTCAAGATAAATAATTATTATAAGCCCTCCCAAGCGGAGGGTTTTTTATTATAGTTCAGGAAGTAAAATACGGAGTAGAGATATTGAAGAGTTTTTTATATTAGCAGCTTGTTAATCATAAATCAATTTGAATGAAAAGGCTTTCTCTTTCCCTATTATCCATTTGTGTTTTATCATTTGTACTTATTTACAGCTGTTCTACTGATGAAGAGCCTGTCGCTCCAGTAGTTCAAACACCTCAATACTCCCTTACAGTAACTGCAGGAGAAGGAGGAACAGTCTCAACTGAAGGAGGAATATATGATGAGGGAACTGAGTTAGAAATAACTGCAACGCCAGTTGAAGGATATGTTTTTGGTGGATGGTTGGGAACTGACTTAATCTTTAATACCCCTACCCTTAATATCGCTATATACTCAAATATTGATTTAGAAGCATTATTTATAAGTGAAAACATAATAAATAATGATTCGGAAATATTTAATTATGATGTAAATAAAGATTATGCAGAACAAATTGTTGATTTTTATCCATTTGCATTTTTCGCATCAGACCTATCTCAAAATGTAATCGATGGGGTTAACCTTGCACTAAAGACTGCTGCTGACGAATTTGGTAAATATGGTCCTGTAGAATATTGGGTTTTTGGAACCGATAAGCAAGCCTCATTAGATTTAATAAATAAGTTTTGTGAAAGAAGGGAAATTTTGAACCAATGGACTATGACAGAGTGTTTAACTAGAGAAACGGATGAGACAGCAGACCATTCAATGATAGCTTATCAAAAAGTCGGTGAAAATGCGATATTAAATAATAGGCCTAGTGGTAGCGCGGCTCATAATGGAGGGCAATATTGGGGAATTCATAAAATGGCTCATTCATATCCCTTTGGCTTTGATAATGTATTTGAAGGAATCCCCCCCCAAGGTGATTTTAAAACCGTTTTACACGAATACTTCCACGTTGTTCAGCTCTCCAGTGTTTATAGTTTAGAACAAGAGGAAATGGATGAAGCTGTAAAACCTAATGAAACTATATGGATGATGGAAGGGGGCGCAGAGTATATGGCAAATTATACTTTATTCAAACTCATTAATAATGGAACTTTATCTTTTCAAAAATCTTGGGGCTCACTAAAGGATAAGATGTCAGAAAAAATGGAAAATGGTAAAAGAATTTTTCTTGAAGATTGTCCAAATAGTCTTTTAAACGAATTTAATCATCAATTTTGTAGACAACCAGGATATGATTTAGGTTCTTGGGGAGTTGCCTATTTACTTAATAAGGTAAATAATCAAAGAGTGCTTCTTGAAACATTTTATCCCAACCTTAAAGAACTTGGATTTGAAGGAGCATTTAATTTATCATTTGGATATTCAACTTCTGAATTCTATAATGAATTTTATGAATTTCTGAAACTCCCTATAGAACAACAACTAGAAATCATTCCTGATATCTAAACCACAAGCATATCCTCTTCATTAATTTCAGGAAGGAAGACATGTAGGAGAGATATTATCAGTAAAAAAAAAGTAATAAATGGTAAAGTAATTTGCTATAAAGATGGTAAACAGATACACCCAAACGAATACTATAAACTAAGATATTAGCAGTATAAGTGGTATCAATAGAGTATCAAAAGTGACGTAACTTATTGATTTACAGTATTTAAATTTTCCTTGGTAAGGAAGAGGTCACGAGTTCAAATCTCGTCATTGGCTCTACTAATAATACCTAAATAT
>CACLGW010000064.1 GCA_902606525.1 uncultured Bacteroidota bacterium
TAGGAGTTAAATCAGGGAAATCATTTCTTCTCAAATCATTAAATACTTCTGGTTGTATAAACATTGCAATATACTTTTGAGTTAGAATATGATCTTCTAGGTCTAAACTAGCCCCACCAGGGTTAATTGCATCTTGAGAAACGTATGTACTATACTCTGTACTACTAAGACCAGTTTCAATAAATGAGGCTTCAATACCGCTTAGGTAAGCAGCCTCCATTTCAGCTGAACTTCCGTTGGTTCTACTAAGACACTCAGCTATTATAAACTGAATTTCTCTATATGATATGTAATCCTGAGTATAATTCGGTAACATATATGGGTGGCTTGTAATAAAAGTTTGGTCCCATATAGCCAACCTATCAGTATCATTTAAACCTTCCATTAAAGCTCTCATATATGGATGAAATTCAATATCACCTGTTCGTCCGTCATTGAATCTCCACCATCCAGCTTGTTGAGTTGTTCCAAATGTATATGACATATTATCATCTCTTGATGTAAAAGAAGATTTAGCTGCAGTTAATGCACTGCTATATTCACCTAGATGCATATGAGCTCTTGCTTTTATAGCACTTGCAGCTTTAATCCAACTAGCGGTGTTTCCACCATAAATCACGTCGTCTCCTCCAACCGCGAAACCACCATCACTTCCATTTAGCAAGGTTGTGGCAGAACTCAAAAGATTAAATACTTCAGTATATATAGTTGACTGAGCATCAAAAGTTGGATTTATTTCATCTATTCCTTGACCCGCTGTTGTGTAGGGGATATCACCCCACCAAGCAGTCATATCTAACAGCGCTGCAGCTTTTTGAATTTGACCTATACCAGCATAGTGATTGTAACCGTCTTCGATAGCATCAGCAATCATTGTATTAACTTCAACTAATATTTTTTCATAATATATGTCCCAAACCGTAATAAAGCGGGTTGGTTGTAATCCTGAATAATCATTAAATGAAGACCATTGTCTTGCAACACCTTCGGTTTGCTGAGCAAACATAGAATTGACTCTAGAAGTTTGTCCTCCGTAAACATCCATATGCCTTATTTGGATACTTGGTAATACAGCATTTAGTGAAACGCTACTTGGGTTATTAGGATCCAAGTTAATATCATCAGCAATAAAACTTTCGCAAGCACTAAAGATTAGGATACAAAAAGTAATTTTTATAAAATTTTCTATCTTTTTCATGATTTATAGATTTAAATTTAATTTAAACATTACGGATCTTGTGGAAGGCATGTTAAAATAATCAACACCTTGACCATTTCCAACACCTGTTAAAGATGTTTCAGGATCCACTCCATTGTAATCGGTAGAATACCATAAGTTTCTTCCTACCACACTAATATTTCCGCTATCAATGAAGTCGATACCCATCTTAGACATTGGAATTTGATAACCAAGACTAACTTCACGGAGTCTTATCCATCCTCCATCTTCAACAAATTGTTCCCAAACAGAACCGAAACCTCCAACAGAAGATTGATAATAATACTGATCCCTAACAATAGGAATGTCATTTGGTGAACCGTCTGATTTGACACCTACGATAGGTGTGGGTGCCTCATTTCTTGTATCAGCAGTTAATTGAGATCTTCCAAAGAAAGAAAGGGCCCAAGCAACACCATTAAGCATATCACCGCCTTGTCTCCAGTCTAAAAGAAATCCTAAATTAACAGGACCGATTTTCATGTTGTTATTCCATCCTAAAACAAAATCTGGATTTGGATTTCCAATTGATCTTTGTACTGGATCTACTGCTTGAAAGCCATATTCGTTTGATGTAGCATCATCATTTACAACAACATCACCTTCTGGGATGTTTAATCCATCATCATTCGGTCCGCCAGAACCTGTTCTTAAATATGTTCCTCCAACAACAGCACCATACTGATTTCCAGCAATTAGGTAAGATCCCGCACTATTGAATCCAGCTAAGAAAAGTTTATCTAATCCTGGAGCTAGCTCTTCAACTATGTTTTCGCTGCTTGTAAAATTAATCTGGGAATCCCATGTGAAGTTCTCTGATTGGGCGATACCTAAATTTAAAGTTGCTTCAATTCCCCTTCCCGTCATTCTTCCTGAGTTTAACCATACATTGTTATATCCAGTTGATGCTGGTAAAGAAGCATTAAGAATTGCATCTGTCATTTTTCTTTCATAATAAGCAACATCTAGGCCGATTCTGTTATTAAGGAATCTTAAATCAATACCAAACTCGATTTCTTCAGTCAACTCCGATTTTAATTCACTGTTACCTAAAATACTATCAATCTCAAACCCAGTTACACCTTGTATTGGGAAGGATAGTGCGTCACCCCAACCGTCTCCAACACTGGTTAATCCGTAACCAGAAGTGGTTAGATAGGCAAAAGGTGGTGGTCCACCTACTTGTGCCCAAGAAGCTCTAATTTTAGCAAAACTTAAAGCATCACTTTGAGGCAAAAACTCACTTAAGAGAAAAGACAAAGAGGCTGCTGGGTATAAGAATGAATAATCAGCAGAATTAAATTCAGTACCTGGGACTCCTAATCTTGAATCATAATCTTGTCTTGCCGAGAGTGTTAAATATAAAGCACTTTTCCAGTCAAGTTCAACTTGCCCAACT
>CACLGW010000065.1 GCA_902606525.1 uncultured Bacteroidota bacterium
AAAAATTCACCTACTTATCCTGATTTCCTGGATATCCAAATAAAATCATTCCAAGATTTCTTTCAATTAGAAACTAAATCTGATGAACGTAATGTTGAAGGCCTATTCAACACGTTCAAAGAGAACTTCCCAATCTCAGATACAAGAAATCAATTTGTTTTGGAATTTTTAGATTACTTTGTAGATCCACCAAGATATTCAATTCAGGAATGTATAGAAAGAGGTTTAACATACTCTGTACCACTCAAGGCTCGACTAAAACTATTCTGTAATGACTTAGAGCACGAGGATTTTGAAACCATTGTACAAGATGTTTTTTTAGGAACTATTCCCTACATGACACCTAGTGGCACTTTTGTTATTAATGGTGCTGAACGAATCGTGGTTTCACAATTACATCGTTCTCCCGGTGTATTCTTTGGTCAATCTTTCCATGCTAATGGAACAAAGCTGTATTCTGCAAGAGTGATTCCATTCAAGGGGTCTTGGATAGAATTTGCAACTGACATAAATAGTGTAATGTATGCTTATATCGATCGGAAGAAAAAATTACCTGTAACTACGCTTTTTAGGGCAATCGGCTTTGAGCATGATCGAGATATTCTTGAAATCTTCGATCTAGCAGAGGAAATAAAAGTCACCAAAACTGGTTTAAAAAAGGTTCTTAAAAGAAAACTTGCTGCCCGTGTTTTAAAAACTTGGCATGAAGACTTTGTTGATGAAGATACAGGTGAGGTAATATCTATTGAACGAAATGAAATCATTATTGACCGTGATACGATTCTTGAAAAAGAACATATAGATGAAATTATAGAAGCTGGAGTAAAAAATATTCTTTTACATAAAATTGATGCACATATGTCAGATTATGCTATAATTTATAATACGCTCCAAAAAGATCCTACGAATTCAGAAAAAGAAGCGGTAGAACATATTTATCGTCAATTGAGGAATGCAGAGCCGCCAGATGAGGATACAGCTAGAGGCATTATAGATAAGCTATTTTTCTCTGACCAACGTTATAATTTAGGGGAGGTTGGTAGATACCGGATGAATAAAAAGCTTGGTTTGGATGTTGAAATGGATAAACAAGTTTTGACTAAACAGGATATTATTACAATCATAAAATATTTAATCGAACTTATTAACTCAAAAACTGAGATCGATGATATTGACCATCTTTCAAATCGGCGAGTGCGTACAGTTGGAGAGCAACTATCTTCTCAATTTGGTGTTGGCCTAGCTAGAATGGCAAGAACTATTCGTGAGAGAATGAATGTAAGAGATAATGAAGTTTTTACCCCTATTGATTTGATTAATGCTAAAACACTTTCTTCAGTAATTAATAGTTTTTTTGGAACTAATCAATTATCACAGTTTATGGATCAAACTAATCCATTAGCTGAGATTACACATAAACGTCGTCTTTCAGCACTCGGTCCTGGTGGGCTTTCTCGAGAGCGTGCAGGATTTGAGGTAAGAGATGTTCACTACACTCATTACGGACGTTTATGTCCTATTGAAACTCCAGAGGGTCCAAATATTGGATTAATCTCATCTTTAGGAGTTTATGCCAAAGTAAACAGTTTAGGATTTATTGAAACACCCTATCGTAAAGTAAAGGATGGAAAAATAAATTTACAAGAGACTTTTTATCTTAGTGCTGAGGAGGAAGAAAACAATCTTATTGCTCAAGCTAATATCAATTTTGATAAGTCAGGAAAAATTATTGATGAAAAAATAATTGCCCGTGACCAAGCAGATTTTCCTGTTGTAGGGCCTGATCAAATTAATTATACAGATGTTGCTCCAAATCAGATTGCCTCTATTTCTGCATCCTTGATACCCTTCTTAGAACATGATGATGCAAATCGCGCTTTAATGGGATCAAATATGATGCGCCAAGCGGTACCTCTTTTAAGACCTGAGTCACCAATTGTCGGAACTGGTCTTGAGAAACAAGTAGCTTCGGATTCTCGAGTTTTAATTAATGCTGAAAATGACGGAGTTGTAGAATATGTGGATGCTGAAAAAATTTCTATTAGATACGACTTTAGTGACGATCAAAATCTAGTCAGCTTTGATGGTAACTTAAAATCGTATAATTTGATTAAGTTTAGAAAAACTAATCAAGGTACTTGTATTAATTTAAAACCGATTATCAAGAAAGGTGACCGAGTATTTAAGGGACAGGTTTTATGTCAAGGGTATGCTACTGAATCAGGAGAACTGGCTTTAGGGAGAAACTTGAAAGTTGCTTTTATGCCCTGGAAAGGATATAATTTTGAGGATGCGATTGTAATTTCTGAAAAAGTTGTTCGTCAGGATATCTTTACTTCAATTCATATTGATGAATATTCTTTGGATGTTCGTGATACTAAATTAGGAACTGAAGAATTGACCAATGATATTCCAAATGTTAGTGAAGAAGCCACAAGTGACTTAGATGAAAATGGAATGATCCGTATAGGAGCTGAAGTTAATCCTGGTGATATTTTGATAGGAAAGATAACCCCTAAAGGAGAATCTGATCCAACTCCAGAAGAAAAATTGCTT
>CACLGW010000066.1 GCA_902606525.1 uncultured Bacteroidota bacterium
CAGGTCACTTCCAATAAGTATTACTTTTTCATATCTTTTAGAAAAAGCCCAACCAAAAGCATTTTCCATTTTTGAGCCTAGATCTTCCCCCTTTTGGATTTGAAATTCATTAACATGTTTAAAAATAGTTTTTAATATTGAACTTACTTTATTTTCAAAGAGTACAGTTTTAAGTTTACTTTTTAATGTGACTTTTGACGTATGATAAAGTAGTTTTTTATATATCCAAAGTGATGCTTTTTTACCCACATCCATTGCAAGACGACTTTTGACTTTTGCGAGTAGGGGAGATTTTGCAAAAACAATAATCACTGTTTTCATAGGTAAAATACCAAGAATCTAAAACTTTTTCTTTTTAAGAAGAATGACTTACAAAAATTAATCCCTGATGGAACGAACAAATTCATTAATTTTATCAACTCCCTCATCTTCTAAAAATTTTATAAATGCAGAGCCAATTATAGCTCCTTCTGAATATTTTGTTGCTGAAGAGTAGGTGTCAGCATTACTAATTCCAAAACCTACCAAAGTAGGTGTATTTAACTTCATTGTTGAAATACGTTGAAAATAATTTATTTGAGCATCACCAAAGGTATTTTTTGCTCCAGTTACACTTGCACTACTCACCATATAAATAAATCCGTTTGATACTTTATCGATATAACGAATACGATCTTCTGGAGTTTGTGGGGTAATTAAAAACATATTATATAAATTGTATTTATCAAGTATTACTTTGAAGTCATCATGATAAACATCTACTGGTAAATCAGGAATAATTAAGCCATCAATACCAATAGATTTACAACACTCACAAAATTTTTCAACTCCAAATTGCATTATAGGATTAAAATACCCCATCAAAACCAAGGGAATATGAATGTATTTTCTAATATTTTCTAATTGGGAGAAAAGCTTATCTGTTGTCATTCCATTATATAGCGCCTTTGTAGAACTTTTTTGAATTGTAGGTCCATCGGCTAAAGGGTCAGAAAAAGGTAAACCGATCTCGACCATATCAATATTCGCAGCTTGTAATTTTTTTAAAATTGGTACTGTGTCATTTAAACTCGGATGTCCAGCAGAAAAATAGATAGATAAGAGTTTTTTACCCTCCCGAAATTTTTTATCGATTCGATTCATTATAACTTAAAATATTCGATATAGGTATCTAAGTCTTTGTCACCACGACCTGAACAATTAAATACTATTATTTCTTTAGGATTAAATTTGCGTATATCAAGTACTGCAAAAGCATGGGCTGTTTCAATAGCTGGAATGATACCCTCCATTTGAGAAAGAGTTAGCCCCCAATCCATAGCTTCCTGATCTGGAATTGAAATAAACTCTGCTCTTTTAGATCTGTATAGATGAGCATGCATTGGTCCAATACCGGGATAATCAAGACCAGCCGAAATTGAGTAGGGTTCTGTAATTTGTCCATCTTGTGTTTGCATTAATAAAGTTTTACTACCATGGATAATCCCCTCTTTTCCTAAAGCAGAAGTTGCTGCACTATGTCCTGTATTAATTCCCTTCCCAGCAGCTTCAACTGCAATAATATTCACTCGCTTATCATTTAGATAGTGGTAATAAAGACCAGCAGCATTACTTCCTCCTCCTACGCAAGCTATAATGTGGTCGGGATATTCACGCCCTTCTTGTTCTTCTAGTTGCCATTTTGTCTCTTCACTAATAACCGATTGAAAACGAGCTACCATGTCTGGATATGGATGAGGCCCTACTACTGAACCAATTATGTAATGTGTGTTGATGGGATTGTTTATCCAGTCTCGGATGGCCTCATTAGTAGCATCCTTTAGTGTTTTACTTCCTGATTTTGCAGAGCGAACTTCTGCCCCTAACATTTTCATTCGAGCTACATTGGGTGCTTGACGTTTAATATCTACTTCACCCATGTATACGATACATTCGATTCCCATCAGAGCACAAACTGTTGCTGTAGCTACTCCATGTTGACCTGCCCCAGTTTCAGCAATAATTCGGCTCTTACCTAGACGTTTAGCTAATAAAATTTGTCCAATAGTGTTATTTACTTTATGAGCACCTGTGTGGCACAGGTCTTCACGTTTCAAATATATTTTGGTATTATATCTTTCCGATAAACGCTTAGCAAAATATAGTGGAGTAGGACGCCCTACATAAACTTTTAATAGATCATCAAACTCTTTTTTAAAGCTATACTCAGTTGATATTTTTAAATAGTTTTCTCTTAGTTCAGCTACATTTGGATACAACATTTCAGGAATGTAAGCGCCTCCAAAGTCACCATAATATCCTTTTTCATTTACATTATAATTCATTTAATTCATTTTTAAATTTAATTATTGCCTCTATTTT
>CACLGW010000067.1 GCA_902606525.1 uncultured Bacteroidota bacterium
TAATTAGCTCACCACCAGTAAGTGCAAAAGTGACATTATTCATTTTATTTTGTATTATCTTAGCTTTTTTCTTAATTCCTGTCAGATGGCTTAGTACCTTCTTCTTTATATTTTTGCTCTTGCCAATATAAATAATTTCATTTTTTTTATTATGAATATAATACACCCCCATTTCAGAAGGAAGATCATCAATAATATCTAAAAATTTAATTGGAGCTTTATTGGGATGATTAATACGAATATTTTTTTTTAAAATATTTTTATGTGTATCTCTTTCTAATAGAATTTGAAAAAGTTTAAGTGTTACCCTTGCGTCTTCATAAGCTCTATGTTGATTGACGAATGGAATCCCAAGATTTGGAACTAATTTACCAAGACTAAATGAAGTTTGTTCGGGAAGCAATATTTTTGACAAGTTTACCGTACAAATTGATCTGCGCTCAAAAGTGAACCCCAATCTTCTAAATTCAGTTTGTAAAATACGATAGTCAAATTCCGCATTGTGTGCTACTATTATACAGTCTTTTGTTATTTCAATTATGCGCCTAGCAACTTCAAAAAACTTTGGAGCACTTCGAAGCATTTTATCACTAATACCGGTAAGTTTAACAACAAATGGTTGAATTTCCCTTTCTGGGTTAATTAAACTAGAAAATTGATCTTTAATTTTATACCCATCAAACCTATAAATTGCAATTTCAGTTATACCTTCTTCATCGTATTTACCACCTGTTGTTTCGATATCAAGAATGGCATACATGTCAAGAAACTCGATCACCAAAAACTTTACTACCTATGCGGATCATATTTGATCCTTCTTCAATGGCAATTAAATAATCACCACTCATGCCCATGGATAATATTTCGAGATCATTGTGATTTTTGAATAAACTTGATAAGTCTTTAAATTCATCACGTATTCTATCTTTATCTTTTGTAAAGCTTGCCATACCCATAAGACCTATTATTTTAATATTAGGAAATTTAGAGGCAGCATTTAAAAATACATTTAGCTCCTCTTTTGGTAATCCAAACTTTGTTTCTTCTTGTGCTATTCGGATTTGGATTAAACATTTAATAATTCGTTTATTTTTTAAAGCTTGTTTTTGAATTTCTTTAATTAACTTAATACTATCGACAGCATGAATTGTACTAACAAAAGGAGCCATGTATTTAACTTTATTTGTTTGTACATGCCCTATCATATGCCATTGGATGTCTTTGGGAAGAGCTTCAAATTTTAAAACCATCTCTTGGATTTTATTTTCCCCAAAAATACGATGACCGGCATCATAAGCCTCAAGTAAGTCATTTACTGGCTTAGTTTTTGAAACTGCAACTAGGGTAACATTTTTAGGAAGTTCATCATTTAATACCAATAAATTTTCTTTTATTCCCATATATATGCAAAAATACATTATTACATACAATAAATTTTAATATAATGTTTAGATAGAATCATTAAAAAAAGGGCCACCTGTGGTAACCCTTATATAATGAAATTAAAGTTTAAGATTATTGTGCAGCTTCCATCCCTTTTTCGATTAGATCGTAAAACTGATCTAATTTTGGAAGTACTACAATACGTGTTCTTCTGTTTTTAGCCCTATTTGCAGCTGTATCGTTATCGGCAACTGGTATGTAGTAACTCCGGCCTGCAGCTGTCATTCTTGCTGGTGACACATCAAAATCATTTTCTAAAATTCGAACAACTGCCGTAGCTCTCTTTACAGAAAGGTCCCAATTATCAACAACACCATCTGCCTTGTTTATAGGTACATTGTCAGTGTGTCCTTCAACCATAAATTCTAAATCTGGTTTATCATTTACAACTTTTGCCACTTTACCTAAAACTTCTATAGCCCTTTTTGTAACTGTGTAACTTCCACTTCTGAATAAAAGTTTATCAGAAATAGATACATATACCACTCCTTTTTCAACATTAATTTCAATATCCTCGTCACTTATGTTTCCTAGAACACCTTTAAGACTAGTCACCAACGCAAGGGTCACGGAATCCTTTTTAGTGACTGCGTCTTGCATACGCTGGATACGAATATCTTTTTCTTTCATACTTTCAAGAGACATTTCAAGGTTCTCAGCACCTTTTTGAGATAAGGTTGTAAGGTTTCCAATATTACTTATTAGATCTTGGTTATTGGCTTTTAGAAATTTATTTTGCTCTGTAAGTGTAGCAA
>CACLGW010000068.1 GCA_902606525.1 uncultured Bacteroidota bacterium
GATTTATATCAAGTATGGATTTCATAGAATTATGCACATGCTCTGGAGTACAAGATTTCATAAATTTTAACCCCCAATTAATTAAATCCAAATCAAATCTAGGTTTTATATAAAATGGACTAGTTGCATTGAACATCCAACGTATGCCCTTTGAAATTATTCCTGGAGCTGCCATTGGCACAATATGACTTGGAGTCAAATAACCTGAATTCATATGAGAAACTCCTGACTCAAACTTACCTTTATCGATCACAGATACATCATGCCCTTCTATATCCAAGTAATATGCAGTCGCAAGACCTATAATACCGCCTCCTAATACAATTACTTTTTTTTTTGCCATATCAGAGAACTTGAAACCCTTTAACATATGGGTCTTCAGGATCTAAAATCAATTGATTGTATCCTATTATTCGTGCACTTCCCTGAATACTTGGGACAATTCCCTGAATTGACCCTATCTTAAACTCAGATTCTATTCTTCCAATAAATTTAGACCCAATTATACTTTCATGGATAAAATCTTCCCCTAATTTTAATTTCCCCTGAGCAAACCACTGTGCCATTCGAGCTGAAGTACCAGTTCCACAAGGTGATCGATCCAAGGCTTTGTCACCATAAAAAACAACATTACTCACAGTTGATCCCTCTTTTATGGGAATACCACCCCATAAGACATGGCTGCAGCCATTGATGTTTTTATCCAAAGGATGTTCAAAGCTATTGTTTTCATTAACTTTTTTTCGTATTTCTCTACTCCATCTAATCAGGTCTCCTGCCGAATATTCGCCAATTCCCTTAAAATTTTGCTGAATATCTATTATAGCATAAAAATTCCCTCCATAGGAAACGTCCAGTTTTAATACTCCTAAATCTGAACAATCAATCTCTAAATCAGAGACTACTAAAAATGAAGGAACATTTTTAAATTTTACAGCTGTAACTTTATTCTTTTCTTGTTCATATGTCACCAATACTAATCCTGCAGGAGTTTCTACGCGTAACTTACCATTGATTTTGGGTGAAATCAATTTTTCTTCTAAGAGAATCGTTAGGGCACCAATTAATCCATGACCACACATAGGTAAACATCCACTAGTTTCAATAAATAAAATAGCGATATCGTTTTCTGAGTTTTGAGGTGTATAAAAAAAACTCCCACTCATAATATCGTGTCCATGAGGTTCAAACATTAAACCAGAACGAATCCAGTCATATTCCCTTATAAAGTGAAGTCTTTTTTCACCAATCGTCTCTCCTTCAAGTTTTGGCTTCGGCCCTTTTACAAGACGTACGGGATTTCCAGCTGTATATGCATCTATGCAATCAAAAATAATACGCTCTTGTGAATTCATAAAACTTTTTTTGTTAGTTCTCCATCAATAGATCTATATAGGTCCAAAGGGTTTTCATTCTGTAATGCCAAAGGAAGTAATTTATTGGGACAATCTTGAAAAGCTACAGGACGAAGCCAGCGATAAATTGCATCAGTTCCTACCGATGTGTAACGCCCATCGGTAGTTGCAGGATAAGGGCCTCCATGCTGCATGGCTTGTGTAACTGCTACGCCTGTTGGAACACCATCAAAAAGTAATCTACCAACCCTATTTTTTAATTTAGATATTAAAGGTAAAAGTTGTAAATATTCATCTTTATGAGATAAAATTGTTCCTGTTAGTTGCCCGGGAATAATATCGGCTATATCTTGAATTTCTTTCATAGACTTACATTCTACAAATAGGCTAAAAGGTCCAAAAACCTCATCACTATATTTTTTATTCTTTAATACACTTGCAGCTGAAACTTTTCCAACCGAAGCAATATTTGATGATATCTCAAAAAGACTTACTTCTTGATCCTCACGAAGTTCTTTTAGTTGTTGTAAATAACGTTTTTCAATATTGCTATGCAGCATTGGAGATAGAGTCATCTTACTCAAATATTTATTAACTTCAGATACGATATTACTGCTAGATTGGGAATTACAAAAAATTATCATTCCAGGATTAGTACAAAATTGTCCTGTCCCCAAAGCTATAGACTCAGCTAATATCTTTGCTATATTTTTATCAGTTGCTAAACGCTTTTCAGTGATAAAAATTGGATTAATACTTCCCATTTCAGCAAAAACAGGAATAGGCTCTGCTCTTTTCTGGGCTAAATCATATA
>CACLGW010000069.1 GCA_902606525.1 uncultured Bacteroidota bacterium
TGTTTGTTTTTCGACCTTAAAGTGGAAGAACCTGAGATGGTCGTATCTGCTTTAACAGAAGTAATGAATACTGAATGGGGAAAGAACATTCAAGGTACACAGTCTTTATTTGCTTACGGCCCAAATGGAACAAATGAGGCTACTCATACTATACAATTTTGTTTTCCAGACGAAGCGTCATTTGAGCAAGCTTTTGCGACATATGGACAATCAATGGATGCTCAATTAATTTGGGAGCGTAAACTTTCAGAATTTTCTGAAATTATCAACCAATCTCTAAACACACCAATTTGGTATAATGGAGAGGACTGGAATGAAGATAATGTTTTTATGATGTATCAAATGGAGGTTTCTAACCCTGGATTATATTTAAAGGAGTTTAAAAGTTTTTCTCAAAAAATAGCTAAAAAGTTGGGATATGAGGAAAACTCTTATGGTCTTGCTGCACCTATAGTAGGTAAAAATGCAGATTTCACTCATTTTGCTTGGATTGGCTCTCCTGATATTAAAACCGCATTATCAAATACTAAAAAAATGTTCGCAGATCCTGCATTTGCGGAATTTTCTAAGAACGTATCAGGTGTAAGAAAAGTTGTTAATACTACAATGATTATCCGTGTTATGGATTTTTAAAATATATCTATTTGTAAATTTAAGCCCTCCCTAGTGGAGGGTTTTTTGTTCGATAAATTATTTCAATAAAAATCTATATCTTTCTTTAATTATTAATCATAAAATCAATTAACAATGAAAAAAATAATATTTTCAATATTTACTCTTTTATCAATCAGTTTTGCTTTTTCTCAAGCTGTATCGATGGAGGAAATAACATTAAATGATGGGATGGAAAAAGATTACGTAAAGTTTGAAAATATGTATTCTAGCGCCCATGAAAAAGTACAACAAAATGGGGAAAAAGCAGGATGGTTTCTTTTTAAAGTAATTCCAACAGAAGAAGGTACTAATTGGCCTCCGAATAGTTCAACTCCATGGTGTGATTTTGTCTTGTTTAACATATATAGTGATGATAGTCAACTTGATGGTGATTGGGGCATGGGAAGTAATCAAAAAGAAACACAAGCTTTTGTTCGTAAAGCAAATTATAGAAAGATGAAAAATTCTGAGATGACAAGACTTTTCAAAATGGCTAATAAATTTAGAAAGAAAACTACTAACTATACTCTTAAAGGTGTAGATGCTACGGTAGATATAGGGCCTATGAAAATTGGAGATAGAGCAACTTTACTAGGAGTTGAACAATTAAATGAGGATTATGAAGAATTTGAATCAAAATGGTTTAAACAAGGTCATAATGAGTCAATTGTAAGTGGACAAAGACTTGCATGGTACTTTAATAAGATTTCAGAGAGAAGTGAAAATGCATACCAACCAATTAGTCATATGATTTTTGAAAGATTTAATCCTAATCCACCAGAAGTAAATTCTAATGCTAAACCAACATTTGTTCAACAAATGATGGGGAAACATGGATCAGCTTCAAGAAAAATTCATGGTGGACTAATTCTTGAATTAGTTAATTTTAAACAATAATTAAAAAACCACTTTTAATATATACCCTCCTTTTTGGAGGGTTTTTTGATTTTATTGGATTTAATTTTATATCTCTATATTTATGGTTGTTAACTATAAATCAAAAAAAATGAAAAAAATATTTTTACTATTTCTATTAGCTCCGTTGTCTTTATTTTCTCAATCATTTGGACTTTTGCAGATAAAGGTAAGTGACCCTTCAATGAAAAACGATTACGAAAAATTTGAAGCCATGTGGGCAAATGCTCACGAAGAAATCCATAAAAAAGGCAATAAAGTAGGCTGGTTCTTTTTCAAAGTTGTTCCGAATTCAAATAATCCAGACAATCAGAAAGCAGATTTCGATTACGTAATCCTAAATTTTTTTAAGGATGATGATGCACGAAAAGCTGGATGGGGTGTTGAAGTAAATGATGCATTTATTAAAAAAGCTAATTACGGAAAGATGAAGAGTTCAGAGGTTAGAAGACTTTTAAGTCTTCGCCCTGATAAAATGAAAACAGAATTTAAATCCTATAATATTACTGGTCTAGATGCTACAGTTGACACCGGAGGGAGTCCAAAAATTGGAAATAGAGTCAGATAT
>CACLGW010000070.1 GCA_902606525.1 uncultured Bacteroidota bacterium
AAGTTGTAATAAAGGACTTAAAGATGACATCAGAGTACTATTCATCATTTGACAATGAAAATCGAATTCCAAACCACGAATTTGTTGATATTTCAATTTACTTTCCCTTACTTAAAATAGAAAAAAGTGTATTGGAGCTAGAGGCATTTCGAAATATGGCCCGAAACACAGAAACAACTAATTCATTAGTTAGATTTTTAGAAAAGTTTAAAACCTACTACCCTACTCTTCATGATCTTTCAGATGAACTTTTTGAAGAGATAGAGATTAAACCAGCTGTGGACGGAATAATCGATAGATTTGGTGAGGTTCGTAATGATGCTTCTGATACACTTTTTAGTATTAGAAAGCAAATGCAACAATTAAGAGGAAAAATAAGTAGTAGTTTCAATAAAGCCCTAAGTCAATTTAGCAATGCCGACTATCTAGACGATATTCGTGAATCCGTAGTTGAAGACCGTCGAGTATTGGCTGTGAAGGCTATGTACCGACGAAAAGTCAAAGGAGTCATTATGGGAAGCTCAAGGACGGGAAGTATAGTATTTATTGAACCTGAAGTAACGAATACTCAAACTAGAGAGTTACAAAATCTTGAATTTGAAGAAAGTGATGAAATAAAAAAAATTTTAAGTCAACTGACTGACTTTTTTAGACCTTACCTTCCCTATCTTGAGCTGCAACACAAATTCTTATTAAATGTTGATCTTATTCACGCAAAATCGAGATATGCTCAGGAAATTGGTGGTATTCTCCCTGAAATTATTAAAGGCGAAATGAAGATTATCTATAGAAACGCATTTCATCCTTTACTTCTTCAGTCCCACAAATTAGAAAATAAAGTTACATATCCTCAAGACTTAGAGTTAAATAATGAAAATAGAATAGTGGTAATATCTGGTCCAAATGCAGGAGGAAAAAGTATTACACTTAAAACTGTCGGCTTACTTCAATTGATGTTACAAAGTGGAATGATGATACCTGTACACGAAAAATCTAAAGCAGCTCTATTTAAAAATATACTAACTGATATTGGTGACAATCAATCTATAGAGAATCATTTGAGTACCTATTCTTACCGACTTAAAAATATGAAGTATTTTTTAAGAAAGTGTGATTCCAATACCCTTTTCTTAATTGATGAGTTTGGTACAGGATCAGATCCAGAATTAGGTGGTGCTTTGGCTGAAGTCATTCTGGAAGATTTCTATAAACGTAAAGCTTTTGGACTTATTACTACTCACTACTCTAACTTAAAAGCGCTTGCAAATGAGCTCCCTGCGATGGTTAATGCCAACATGCAGTTCGATAATAAAACACTTGAGCCAGTGTTTAAATTAGCAATGGGTGAAGCAGGAAGCTCCTTTACTTTTGAAGTTGCACAAAAAAATGGTCTTCCTTTTAATTTAATAAATCGTGCAAAAAAGAAAATTGAGGGAGGAAAAGTTCGTTTTGATGCTACAATTGCGAAACTTCAAAAAGAGCGATCTAAAATGATAAAAACAGAGAATTCTCTTAAGGAGAAAGAGGATAAAATAAAATCTGAATCAGATAAAATGGAGGGTATAAATACTAAACTTAAAGAAAAGCTTACGAATTATCAAGTACTTTTTGATCACAATCAGAGAATGATTGTATTAGGTAATAAAATTAACGATATAGCCGAACGTTTTTTCGAAAACAATAAGAAAAGACCTTTAATCGCTGAATTGCTGAAAATAGTAGAAAGTGAAAATGCTAAACGAAAGCGCAAGTCATCTGCTCTATTTAAAAAAGAACGGGAAAACAAAAAAATACTTAACGAGGAAGTAAAAAAAGAATTGGTTCAAGTACGAAAAGAAAAAAGGAAAAAATCTAAAGAAAATAAAATATTAGTCATTTCCAGACCAAAACTCAAAATTGGAGACCAAGTACGATTGTTCGATGGTCGTTCGGTTGGGAGTATTGATTCTATTGAAAAAAATAAAGCTATAGTAAACTATGGTGTTTTTACAACCCAGGTAAATATTGAACTTTTAGAATTTGTTGAATCTAAAAAGATGTCTAAATGAAATCTTTAATTGTTTTTT
>CACLGW010000071.1 GCA_902606525.1 uncultured Bacteroidota bacterium
ATGAAAATAATCTAAAAAGGTTATTAAGCTGTCCTTTACTTCCTAAAATACCCAAAACCAAACCGCTAAAAATTACCCAAAAAGCTCTTACAAAGTAATTCATTTCAGGGACAAGAAATTGAATTCCAATATTAATAGGTAATGTTATTAAAAAGGCCAAAAAAACAATTTTTATGTTTGGTTTATAAAGTAAAACTGCACAACAAATTAAGACTACAACACCACAATTTATAAAATAGCGTAAATTGTTTAAGGTGTGTGTGAAAGCCGATTCAGGATTATCAAATTTTAGGTACAATAAGATTAGGCCCATGATTAATGCTGTTCCCAGACTGAAAAGAATAGCTTTTCTACCTGCCCTAATTTTCTGTTTATCATTAGCTTTTTTGTTAATATAAATTGAATAGATGTCCGTAGACCAAAGCGTTGCTAATGAATTGAAGGTGGAATCCACAGTACTCATTAGTGATGCGAATAAACCACAAAGTATAATTCCTTTTATACCAACAGGTAAATAGGTCTTGACAAGATAGGGAAAAGCCAAATCAGGCTCTCCTAATTTATCTCCTAGGATTCCATATAATGCAATACCTGGAATTATTATTATTACTGCCATGAAAAATTTAATTAGACCACCTACCATTAATCCAGTTTGGGCATGGGAAATATTTTTAGCTGCAAGAGCTCTTTGCATAATTGTTTGATTTGCACACCAGTAATTTATATTTAAAAAAAATAAACCGAATAAATGTGTCCATGGTAAAGTTGGATGATCGATAGGGAGATGAAGGTGCATTTTATTAGGAGTCTTAATATATAATTTTTCCCACCCACCTAGTTGATAAACAGCTGTTAAACAGACAACAATTCCTCCAATAAGTAAAATACTAAATTGTATTATATCGGTTTTAACAACTGCGCTTAAGCCCCCAAAATAAGTATACATAGCTGAGAAACAACCTAAAATAAAAATTAAAATACCAATACGTATTATGCGGCTTTGATGTAAAAAAGAAAGTTGCTCTCCAAAAACCATATCGGCTGCATATGCACCCCAGAATAATGCTGCTCCAAGTGTTACTGTTGCGAATAGAACGATATTCGACAATGAGTAAAATAAAGCAATTCGCTGGCCTAATTTTTTTGAAATAAATTGGGTTATTGTGGTGATTTTCTCTCTAAGAAATAGTGGGACAAAAACAAAAGCTCCTAATAAAATACCCTGTGCCGCATTTATTTCAAGATTAGCCTGAGCTAGACCATATAGATATGCAGATCCCATCATTCCTAAAAATTGATAACCTTGAATATTTGTCGCAATGGTTGATAGGGCAATTGAATACCAAGGTAGATTACGAGAACTTAAAAAGTACTCATCTGCAGAACTATTATTATTTATTTTACCATTTAAAGCTACTAGTAAAACAACGGTAAAATAAATCAATACAATTATAAAGTCGATCATACTCTTATACCCTTTTCCCCTTTCCTAAAGGACTATTTGGAGTCTTTTTTGGGACACGTCCAAAAATTTCAGGAAGAGAAACAGTTTTGATTTTAGGCAGTACATATTTTGCAAATAATTCACATTCTTGTTTATGTGGATAACCCGATAAAATAAAGGACCGAATTCCCATCTTCATGTAATTTTTCAATTTCCCAACTACTTGATCTGGATTTCCTACAATTGCTGCGCCACATCCAGATCGAGCAAGACCAATACCTGTCCATAAATTGGGCTCTACATAATAATTTTTATCTGATTCTTCTCTTAATATTGACTGTCTTGCTACGCCTAAGGAATTTGAATCTTGAGAACGGTTTCGAATATCTTTTCCCAAATCAAGTTCTAACTTTGATAATAAACTCTTAGCATACTCACGAGCTTCTTTTTCTGTTTTTCTAACGATAACATGAACACGTAAACCAAATTGTACCTTTCGATTATAGATTGCGGCTTTTTCAGTCATTTTATTCATTAGTGCTTTTATTTTATTTTTTGTTTCAGGCCACATTAGGTAAACATCACAGTGCTCCGCACAAAGGTC